>CAMBPD010000044.1 GCA_945869405.1 Chryseobacterium gleum
TGAGTGAATTGAACACGGGTGCGCATCACATCTTGCATGGAAACAGTGAGCGTCATGTTTTTTGTTTTACCAAATTCTTTTTTCAGCGAAAGGTCAAGGCCATAGGTTGGGAGCACATATCCTTGAACGGTGTTTTCTGTGCCGCCCCACATGCCACCTCCGCCGCCACCTCCGCCGCCGCCACGCCCACCTTCCATACCTCCTGCCCGGTCGCTAGAGCCAACCGTAAGTGCTTTGCGGCTGCTGTAATCAAACAAAGCCTGAAACGTAAACCCACTAGGAAGCTTGAAAATGGCATTGGTTTTTGTCCACCAACTGGCTTGGCTATTCGTCAGTGTAGGACTGATGTTTGTGCCATCAATCGACGATTGGTATAAATTGAGGTTTACCGTAAGGTCAAACCATTCGGTTACGCTATTGCGGCTTACCAATTCGAGACCAAACGCTGAGCTACTCGAGGCGTTGTCATAGGTGTTCACTATAATATCGCGCTGCATAATGGTATTGAACTCCGTGACCTGATTACGAATTGTCAGATTGGTGATATAGCGCGCGTAGGCCGTAGCCATGAAAACGTTCTTCTTGTCATACGAGCGTTGGTAAGATAGCTCGGCTAAATGGGTGAACTCTGGCTGCAGTTCAGGGTTTCCTCGGCTCACGTTCAAACTGTCGCTGTAGTCGACAAAGGGAATGAGCTGCATAAACGATGGGCGATTAATCTTGCGGGAAAGAGCCAGTTGCACATCCTGCTTGGCGTTGATTACACGAGTAAGGTACAATGAAGGGAAAAAGCTGATGGGATAAACAACATTGAAGGTGAGTGTGGTGTCGCGCAATTTCCCCCGATAATTACTGCTTTCAGCGCGCAAACCCAACTGGTATTTCCACTTTTCAGTATTCTTAGAAACGGTTCCGTAGGCGGCGTAGACCTGGTCGAGGAACTGATAATTCACTAATAGGCCGGGCAGTTGTTCATATTGATTTGTAGAGTCGTTCAATACAAAGTTGTCGTAGATACTTTCATAATTGCGCACAGAGCCTCTGATACCCGTTTCAATTTTCAGGCGGTCGCTTATTTTACTTGAGAAATCGGTCTGTGAGGTATACAGCTGCATTTTACCGCCGCCGGTTTGCTGTTGAATGTTTGTGAGATAGTCAGAATATCTACTCGTGTAATCTCCTTGGAAACTACTTTCAATCAAATTCACATTGACGTCGGAGGTGAGTTCTGTGCCTTCCTTAGAGAACAAATGCTTGAACAAAAGGCTAGTGCCATAATTCTGAAACGTGCGGTTGGTGATAGAGTTACGGTTGTAACTACTTGAACCATTGCTCACTCCGTTATATAGTGTGTCGGTTCGCGCATCTATTTCATCGGTCGGGTTGAACTGCCCTTTGGTGAGGCTTTGCGAGAGTGTCCACGTATTGCGATTATCGGCAAACCAATCGATACCAACCTTTCCGCTGAGGAAAAATCCTAGGTTGGTTGAAACTTGATCTTGATGCAAGCTGGTGGTGTCATAGGGGAGAAAGGTTTCTCTGTCTGTTGTACCTTGGCTTATGCTCTTTCGTTGGTTGTAGTTTCCGTTTGCAAAGAAGTTGAATTTTCCTTGGCGTAAGTTGACGTCTCCGCCGAAGTTGTAGCGTGGGCGACTGTCGGCACCAGCACGCAAGCTGCCGTTATAGCCCATGCCGCGGTTGTGTTTCATCACGATGTTTACGATGCCGCCTCCGCCACCTCCCGCATCGTACTTGGCTGATGGGTTGGTAATAACCTCTACTTTTTGAATGGCGTCTGATGGTATTTGGTCTATGGTGAGCGTTGTGGGTCTGCCGTCTATGAAGATTTGTGGTGCGCTGTTTCGCATGGTAACGTTGCCGTCGAGGTCAACTTGCACAGAGGGTATGTTGCGCAGCACATCTTCTGCTGTTCCACCGGCGTTCATAGGGTTTTTCTCTACATCGTAGATACGCTTGTCGAATTCGATTTTGAAATCACTGTCGCCGCCGTCGATAACCACTTCTTTCATCGTGGTGCTCATGGCAAGTCTGATATTCCCCAAGTCTTTCTCGGGCATGCCCATGCCTTGCGATGGGTTTAAGGTGAAGGTGGAGCGGTGAACTCCATAGCCCACAAAGTTTACGGTAAGTTTTAGTCGCTCTCCGGTAGGAATGTTGTCTACAGAAAAATCGCCATTGGCAGCGGAAATCGCACCGCTCACCAAGGCCGCCTTCGTGCTGTCTTCGCCCTCGGCAACCGCTTTGAACACTTGTACCACCGCATATTCTACTGGCTTCTTGGAATCGGAATCAATGATTTTACCATACACCTTACCCACTGAGGCTTGCCGAGCACCACTGCCCGGGCGACCTCCCTTGGGGGGCTGGGCTTGCGCAAGTGCAAACGAATGAAGTAAAATAAATAAACAAACAATAGTGCGAGTCATAGGCTGCAAAGATGCGACTGGTTGAAGTCTCTTCATCCATTAAACAAATCTTAATGAATTGAGTTCGTCTGCTCGCCGAGGTGAGAATGAACTTTGTTTGCTTTTTCAAATCCGATCGTCGTTCGACATAGATTTCGCCTTGAGCAAATTGGATGAGGGTAAACCTCATTAATTTGGTAGTTGACGCATTAACTTTCTCCCATCAATGAAGAGTATCCTTGTTTTTTTTATGGTTGGCGCTCTATGTCAATCCGCACTGGGTCAGTTCACCCGCAACAACTCTGTGGTGTGCACTGAAAATGGAGAGCAGCTTTCTGATCCTTGGGCGGGTGGATTGAATTCATGTCAGGTTTCCACCTTTGATGCCAACCTTGATGGGGTGAACGACCTGTTTGTTTTTGATCGAAACGGTGGAAAGGTTTCGGTATTTGTCAATGAAGCAACAGTGCCTGGAACGTTCAATTACCGTTATACTCAAGAATATAATGATGCCTTTCCGACCAACTTGCGCAACTGGGTTATTCTACGCGATATGAACTGTGATGGTCTGCCCGATATCTGCGCGAACTCGGGGAGTGGATTTAAGATTTATCCAAATACGTCGACGACTGAGCTTTCATTTGACACAACGATTAATCCAAACATACTAGCACTTTATGAGTGGGATGGGGCAGAGCCGCTCACCTCTGGGGTATTTTGTATTTCACCTGATGTTCCGGCTATTGATGATTACGACAATGACGGAGATATGGACATGTGGAGTTGGAACGAATTCAGTTCTTCGCTTTACTTCTACAAGAATATGGCCGTCGAAAATGGCAGCTGCGAGGCTGTGAGTTTTATCTGCCGCAACAGATGTTATGGCATTTTTGGCGAAAGTGTCGAGGCCTTTTCATTGATTCTTGGTGAGGACTTTGACTGCGATTTCAATGTCATTAACCCTCGCGACGGTGAAGGACCGCTGCGCCATACCGGCGGCACCACGAGCGTGTACGATCTTGATGCGAACGGCTTAAAGGACCTCATCATTGGTGATGTAAGTGCCAATTCTCTGACCTCTATCGCTTTGGTGGAGTCGGCAACCGGCCAGGATAGTGCCGCGGTGGTACTCTATGATTTTCCTGCAACGTTTGGCAATGGGTATCCGGCCGATTTAGTCACGTTTCTTGGTTCATACTTCATCGATGTGAACAACAATGGCGTGTTGGATTTGGTGGTCAGTCCAAATGCGGAAAACGATGCTTCCGATCAAAAAAGTTTGTTGCTCTACCTCAATGAGGGAGGCAATGCAACGCCTTACTTCGTTCGAACTCAAGATGACTTTCTGCAATCAGGTATGATCGACTTAGGCGCTGGAGCCTACCCAGCCCTTGGCGATGTAAATGGAGACGGACTCATAGACATGGTCGTGTCGAACAGAAAGCGTTTCAATTTGGATGAGTCATATACTTCTCGGCTGCATTATTTTAAAAATGTAGGCACGCCAACACAACCGGCTTTTGACTTGGCAGATAGCAACCTGCTGAACATACCCTCGCTGCAGTGGCTCAATATTGCGCCTGCCTTGGGCGACCTGGATGGCGATGGTGACCAAGATTTAGTTGTGGGCGATTTGAATGGAGTTCTTCATCGTTTCAACAACACCACGCAAGGCGGAGAAGTGTCGTTTGAGACGCAGCCTTTGCCTATCGTTTCGGGCAACGGTGAAACTATTGATGCTGGTCAGAGCGCAACTCCTCAATTGTTCGATGTAGATGCCGATGGAAAGAATGATCTTTTGATTGGGTGTCTCAACGGCAGCGTAGTGTATTACAGAAATACAGGTACGGCTCAAAATGCCGTATTCGAATGGCAAACCGATTCGTTGGGTCAAGCTGTTGCGCTAAGTCTTTTGGGTATTCAAGGCAAAAGTGTTCCGTGCATGTACCGCAATCCCGACGGCACAACAGGCTTGTTGTTGGGAACAGAAGTGGGGCCTATTATGCACTATCAAGGCATAGACGGCAATCTACTTGGCCAATTTGAATTGACCTCGGAAGACTTCGAACATATTCGGGAGGGAGCTCGAACAGCGCCGGCCGTAGGCGACTTGAATGGCGACGGTATGGTTGATTTGGTGATTGGCAATACTGGCGGAGGACTGGCTTTATGGATGCATCAGCCCACCGAGATCTCCGAATTGCAATTTGCCGATAATGTGCAGTTGTTTCCCAACCCCACATCCAACGCTGTTTTCGTGGTTTTGCCCGATGAGGTGAGTTTGCCGCTGGAGCTGACGATGCTGGATCAGCAAGGTAGAACCATCCGTCGTCAAGTGCTTTACCATGCACGCACGGAAATTCAAGTGGGAGGACTCTCTAACGGTTGCTACTTGATGCACATGCAATCGGATCAGTTCGTGGCGAACAAGAGAATGGTCATTCAGAAGTGAGCCGAGCAACCATGCAATTCCTGATTCTGTTGAAGGGCGTGAAGTACGAACTTAATATACCGGAGCAAACTTTCCGATAGGGTTGAGAAGCGGACTAAAATTATACGACTGTGCCATGGCTATCTCGCCGTCCTGCGTTTTTGCCCAGAAATAATCGAGGTCGAAGGGGATCATATTCCCATAATCGTCTTCCAATGGTTTTTTCGCTGGCTTCAGATGCAGATCTATCTGTGTAGTCTTTCCTTTATTGTCGGTCACAAGAAGTGTGTAAGCCGCCTGTGCTTTGTGCAAACTGTCTGTTTGAGCTTCGCTCAATTGGGTATTAAACGATTCTACGTGTACTTTTTTGAAGAGCAGCAACTGATCCTTCACAGCAGTTGTGTCGAAGCTTGCGACTTTATTTTGTCGAGAGCCATCGGCATTGCAGGAATACAGCCCTAAGTTATTTCCTCCGTCAAATGTTACTTCCCAACTATCGGTGGGGATGAGGTGATTAATCATACGCACATTGCTCACTTCCAATTTTGGGTATTCGAAAATGCCTGTGTAGCGCCACTCAGTTTCATTGGTGAAGAATCGCGTGGAGAGGAAGCCGGTAAACCCTTCCATGTGCGTGATGTAAGGTTCTTCACTTCGGCCGATTTCCGGAATTTCAAGGAGCATAACAGTGCCTGTATGATCGGGAGTGGCCACTCCAACATACCAGATTTTTGCAGGCGTATCTCCACCGGTAAAGATTTCGATGCGTTTTCCCGATGAAGCCAAAAGCTTGAGCATATTGTCGCGGGAGGAATCGCTCACATTTCCTCGAATGCTTATACGATTGAAAGTCTTAAGCATGAGGCTCACAGCATCCTCGCGGGCAAAGAAGGTGTTGTTTAATTTCCACAACCGTTGTCCATTGATGCGCTCTAGCGTAGCCGTTTTTCCCAAATGATCGGTTATTATAACCTTGGTAACCGATGCCGTGTCTTCAATGGCGAAGTTGGTGAGGGGCTCGTCGGCTATAGAGCTGCTGTGCGATTGAAAATATACAACCGCTGCGGCAACCGCCAATACCGCCAATACGCTGCCAAGGATGAGATTTTTCTTCATGGTTGTAGCCTCCTTCGTTAAGACAATTTAGTTGTCCAGCGCTTTTTTCTCCAGACGTATTGAACGACCCCCAACAGGAAAATAACCACGATGGGCACTGCTGTGTTGATCGCCTTAATCAAACCTGCTGAGGTTTGAATTTTATCTTCGGCCAGTTTACGCAGTTCGATCGTGCGTGAACGCACGCTGATGAGCGCTTGGTCGTCGAGCAGATAGTTCATGCAATTCATGAGGAATTCTTTGTTATCGAAAAGCACCCTCCGAAATTGTGGGTCGTAGCCCAGCGCAATCGGCATGGGTTTTCCGCTCCTCATATCGACGTCGTTGTAGGCCATATCACCATCAGCAATCACAATCATCTTTGTAGTCAAGCTTTTGTCGCGGAAAGCGATATTGGGATCTTTCTTGATGGCATCGGGGGTTTGGTCGCGGAACGCGCTCGGGAACTTTCCTTCCATCACCATGGCCATCGTTCGTTCTGGAGTGGCGCCGTTTTCGAAATACTCTTGCCCAAAAGCGAGTAGTTGAAGATCGACGCGCACAGGTGCTCGAAGTTCTTTCGATAGTGGCGAGCTCTTGAGCAAAGGTGTTTTGATGACATCGCTGCTTGCATTCACGCTGTCGAGACTTCCAGCGAACTCCAATTTTATGGGGTCGAGGTTGGCGGTTATTGGGTGCGTATTGGCGGAGGATAAGATCAGTGGCGCGTAGTAATTGGTGCGGTCGGTGTAGGCGCGCTGGTTTCCCATTGGGCCATTGTCGAGGATAATAGGCGCGCCTTGAAAGTCGATGACCAGAGATCGGTTCAGACGAACCCCATATTCGAAGAGCATTTCATAGACACCGTTTTCATTGCTCACAGCCATGGTTGTCTCTGCGCTGCGCAGACTGTCCATGTTGATTTTTAGCGCGTCGAGCATCCACAATACTTTTCCCCCGTTCATGATGAACTGATCGATAACGAATCTGTCCTTGTCACCAATTGTTGAGTCGGGGCCGGCCACCACCAAAGCGGCATAGCGGTTGGTGCGCAACGTCATGGCTTCGGCTTTATCGCTAAACGCATTTATTTGCGAGTCGATGCGCACGGGCTCCACGTCGTAGTTCTCGCGCAATCCGAAAATGAAATCGGCCAAATTAATGCCCGCTATTTCGCGATGCCCGGTGAGAACGGCAATGGCAGGTTTGTCTTTTCGGGTAATCTTTCGAAGTCCGTTGGCGAGCTCATATTCAAGGTTGTTCACCGAAGTGTTTACCATCCGATCGGTCGCAACGGGCGATTCTGTTTTTAAAAACTGAATGGGGTATTCTCTGCCCTGGTATTCGACAATGGCGGCCGGCCAAATGAGTTTGGAAGATTGAGCGCCATTTTCGGTGTAGGTTATGTTCGAGAAGCGCAACCCTTTTTCATCAAGCGCCTTGAACGTCTCGTTGATTATTTTTTGATCACCGCTTTCATAGGGGTCGATGAATTCATAATCGATTTGGCCGTTGCTGTAATCTCGAAATTCATCGAAGCGCTCTTTGATAGTGTTTTCAAGGCGTTTGAATTCAGCTGGAAATTCTCCATGTAAGTAGCAACGAATAAAGAGTTGATCATTGAGGTTGGCCAGCATTTCTTTTGTTGCCGGTGTGAGAGAGTGGCGTTTCTCTTCGGTGAGGTCAAGCTTGAAAAAGAAATACGAAAGCAAGAATGCGGCAACCACGACTATGGCTAGCGACAAAACCAGTTGAGTGATATCGGAACGTTTTCTTCCCATGCCTGAAACCCTTGTGAAATTAAGAGAGCCAAATTTCGGGAATACACCGTGATTTGTCGGGGTTAAAAAACACTTACTTATTCAACGGGTGTGTTGATCACTTGCTGGATGTAACTATCGGCGAGTGGGCCCTTGTTCATGATGACATCGAGAATAGACAGTCCGCTAGAAAAGGGGTGTCTGTCGCTGAACACTTGGGGGTAGCTTGGTAGTTTTGGCCAGCTGTGCGCAGGTTCCCAGAGGTAGGATGAATCGCCTGGGGCATAGGCCCAGGGTTCATCGGCTATCTGCACATCCATAGCAATGCCACAGAGCTGCAGCGTATCGAGAGCACGCAGATTAAGATCGAACAGAAATGTTTCGGTGTGTAAGAAGCACTGCTCAATGCGTTCGAAGTAATGATCGAAATACGCGGCCCTGCCATAGGAAGAGCGGAGGGTGGCCAGGTGTTGTTTGCGCCAACTAGTACCCGTAATTCGTATGTCTTTCATCGGCGTTTTAAGTCCCTTTTGCCCTTCTACGGGCACCGTCAGGCTTAGCCTGCCATTCACCCCAAGAATATCGAAGCGGTTGCGATAGCTCTGTTTGAGGTAGGTTTCTTGTGCGTTGATACAGGGGTGCTTGGCGCATAACGCGAACCAATGTGCCGAGGGAAATAGGCAGAGGGGAATGTTCGTTGGAGGCGTCATGTAGCGTTAATCGTTATCGGTTTTTAAGATGAACCAATAGTAATACCCATACACCAGAAAGATGATTCCCACACACATAGGCACGAGGAAGAACAGTATCGGTCGTTGCTGGTGTTCTGGGCGCTCAATATCGCGCAGGTAGTTGAGTATCGGAATGATGATGACGCTTAGGAATAAGAGAAGGAAGAGGACATTATAGAGCAGGTTTACTCCTTTTAGGATTTTCCTACGCAGGGGGTTTCCCTCAGAGTCATAGCGCACAGCTTCCATTGCGGTGCGTGTGCGGGCTTTTCGTTGCTGGTGTTCTATCCAAAGTTTATAGACCATTTCTCTTCGACGCAATTCATCGGCAGAAATTTTTTCAGCTCTTAGTATAGAGTCGTAGTTGTGACGTTGTGTCTGGTCGATGAGGAATGAATAGGCCTGCTGGCACTCCATAAATCGTTCATGAGCATCTGGAGCAGGATTTACATCGGGGTGATAGCGTTTTGCATTGGCCCGAAAGGCTGTTCGAATCTCCTCCTCGGATGCACCGAATTGCAATCCAAGGATGTCATAATAGTTTTTCATTTACTCCCTACTTCGCCGCGCATATAGAGTTCCATGACACCAAATAATATACGAAGCAGCAATAGTCCACCCAGCAAGGCCGCACCAACGATGCGCAGCAGTGCCTCACGCTTGTTAAATCGGTCGTACTGACTGATACAATCGACAGCTATAGAGGCAACGGCTAGAAATTCCAGAAAGGTGATGAGTTTCCAATGCTTCACAACCTCCGTTTGGAACACGGAAAGGAAGCCCAAGAATTTACTCGACCAATACAACCCGTTGTAAAGAAATAGCAGCGCAAAAATGACAAGGATAACAGGTGATCGATCGGCCGAAGTCTTATTCATGGGTGCAAGATATTAATACATGCCGGGTAAACGCTCCTTGGCTGCTTCAGTAAGTTTCGAGGTTGTGATGGTGCCTATGCGTTGTTGGAAGGTGTGCACGTGCTCATCGTGAATATCGAGATGCGAGACCAAGCGAATCTTGTCGTTTCCAAATGTGAAGCACTTTATGTTCTCTTTGGCGAGTGCTACCATTGCCGCTGATGAAGGTATGCCATCGGCCATTTCAGCGATTACAATGTTGGTGTCGATGGGCAGTACGTTTTTTACCCAATCAATTCCCTGCATGGCATTGCCTAGGGCTTGTGCACGAGAATGGTCGTCGGATAGGCGTGCAACGTTGTGCTTCAAGGCGTAAAGGCCTGCTGCTGCTATGAAGCCTGCCTGGCGCATGCCACCTCCCATCGATTTGCGTCGGCGATGGGCGCGATAAATGAATTCTTTGCTGCCCAATAGCAAACTACCCACTGGTGCACCAAGTCCTTTACTGAGGCAGATGGATATGGAGTGGAAGACTTGCCCAAAGGTTCGTGGGTCTTCACCATGCGCCACAACGGCATTGAAAAGGCGTGCACCATCGCAATGCAGTGCAAGTCCTTTTTCATCACATGCTGCGCGTATAGCCTTGAGCTCGTTTATGTCGTAGAGTGCGCCACCTCCTTTGTTGACGGTGTTTTCCAATGACACCAGCGTTGTGCGCGGGTAGTGTGCATCGTCGGCGTTGATATTGGCCAAGACCTGCGCTGCGGTTATACGCCCTCGGTCGCCATCGAGAAGCCGCATGCTGATGCCGGAGTTTTGTGCAACACCTCCGCCCTCGTAGAGATAGATGTGCGAGAGATTGGAACAGATTACCTCATCGCCCGGACGTGTATGCACGTTGATGGCGATTTGATTGGTTTGTGTGCCGCTGCTGCAATAGAGAGCGGCTTCCATTCCAAACATTTCTGAGGCGAACAATTGGAGTTCGTTTACCGTTGGGTCTTCGCCAAACACATCGTCGCCCACCCTGGCTTGTGACATGGCCAGAAGCATTTCTGGAGATGGTTGTGTTACGGTATCGCTGCGCAAATCAATTATCATAGTTGCAAATGTAAGGGGGATGGGGAGTAAGGAATCAGTTCAGGCCCTATGAACCTCCCGCGTTATCTCTGCTCGAAGTACTCCTTCTCTTGACTGCGGCAATCACTCATCTGCAGTGTGAGCTGACCGATTAGGTCATCGTTCACACTCACTTCCAAACGTTGCCTTACCTGAGGACCGAAGTAGATAAAGTCTTGTGAGTTACCCTCCTCGAAACGAGACAAGGCATTTTGCAATTGATTCAAAATCGACTCAACGTTTTTTAGTATGACTTCCATTTGCGAAACGGGAGCATAGGCATCAAAAAATTCCTTACCCCTCTGGGCAGGAAAACGTTGCTTAAGGTCGGCCTTGCAGCGAGCTATCATTCTTCCAACCTCCTCCAATGAATCTTGCCATTGGAAGAGATCAATAGATAATAACGCGGCATATTGCTGCGGGTCGTAGCGCACAATTCCATGGACGTGGCAACTATCTTGGTAAGCCCGTCTTAGATCGAAATACGCGTCGCGGTGTTTTTGCTGCGCAAGAGGCAATAACTCGGGCATAGGCGCAAAAGTTTCATACAGCGCACCAAATGAACCGCTCAACTTGATCTTTTTTCGACCCGCAATCGCCCGGTGAATTGCCCAATAGGTGGTATCGTAATTCACCCGTGCGCCTACAGTAGCATTGGCCTCAAAGAACAGAGTGTCAAAGAGAGATTTTAGGGCTGGGTAGGGGGCTTTGTCGCTGCTATTAATGGATTGAAAAAGATCTGAATGGAATGTCCGAAGAATGTGGAAGTCTCCATAGACCTCGCTCTCGGTGCGCATTAACTGCACACGGAGGTCTTCCGATTGTCGCTCGATGGGTGCCGTGTGCACCCTCTGGCCATGAGCCCAAAGCGAAAGGTGAATCAGTGAGAGGAGGATGAAGTGCTTCAACGGATGCGATCAAGTGAATTCACCAATTGCTCGTCTTTTCGAATGGCACGCACAGCGAATAAATTGCTGAAGAACGCTCCGAAAGGCAAGAAGAACGAAATCCCTGTGCTAAACGATTCAGTGGAAAGCACCTTTGCAGCGTCAGAAATGTACATACTCATCAGAACAAACGAAACCGCATAGAAAATGAAACTCAATCGAACGGCTGCCATTTGACGCTTGCGATTTTGATACAAGAAAATAGCTACAGCGCTGAGTATGGAGGCGATAGCGAGCGGAATAGAAAAAGAGTAGTTCGTGATGCCCTCCACAGTGCTGCCGTCAGCGGCTATCACCTTGTAGTTGTGCAGAACATTACTTCCTAACGTGCCAAATGGAAAACTGAACGTGCTCAAGAAGAGCAGCACCGAAGCAAGCAGGAAAAGGGTTTGTTTGCGTTGAATCATTTCGATTATATAGGTATGTTTTTTTTTGATGAATGTAACTGCTGTCGCAAAGTTAGTTGATTGTCTATCCTTTTGAAATGGGCGTGTGCGGGTTCAATTGAACCTTAGCATTTCGCTGTCTTTTTCTTCTTGCCAAACCCATTCTTGGAGACACTCTTTTCGATATAATCCTTTGCGTCGGGCACAGCGCACGCAGTTCCACCCATTTCCACATCAACGGCTCCCAGTTTTGCCGCAACGACCAATGCTTCTTTGTGCAGTTCTTGCAATTGGCTTCCTACTACGATTAGATAATTGTTCATGGCATATTTCACTCTGTTGTGCGCCTTGCCGATGCCTGTCTCAATGCGGTTGAGCAAGGTTTTCAGCTCCTTCAAATCCAATTTGTCGTTGGGTGTAATAAGGATGTATGACGCGTAAGTCGACCAGCCTGCAGTGGCCGTTAGTTCGTCGCTAGCGGCTATCCATTCAAGAGCCAACTCGCGAGCGAACTCACTTTCTGCCGCTGTCCATGCTACAGTGTATTCGCTGTGCATATGCCACCGCGTGTTTTTCACCCAAAGCTGCAAGTCCTTTTTCGACATTTCCTTGGGCGAAGAGATAAGGCCGGCGAGGTACATAGCGTCTGAATTTCCGCTTGCATACAATTCCATGGCAAGCGAATGATTTTGTTTCACCTTCTTCACGATGGTTTTCATGTCGCCGACCCTCACGCCAAAAAACGGCTCAACAGCACCGTGCTTAGTATATATCTTTTTTATGCTTGGGCTGCCCATAGCTTCCAGCGCGGCCAAAATTTCTTTTGCTGTCATATTGCTCCATGAGTGGTTGAATCGATCAGGTAATGCACACCGCGTTGAGCAAGGTATTCCACAACCCGCGAATAGCATCCGGCTGTTTGGCCTACATATTCAGGAGGGTTTATGCCCTGTTTTGCGAATGTGCCATCGAGCACGAGTTCGGCCACTGCGTTGCATGTGTAGCCTGTTGTTCGGGCCATGCTGATGGTGTGCGTGTCGCGGTTGTAACGGTCGAGTAGGTGATAGGTGTAGCGCGTTTTTGCATCCTGCTCAATGCCATCGATGATGATGCGCATAATGGTGAAATCTTCTTCCCCCGGTTTCAGTTTCCATTGCGGGAAAAGCAACTTAGCGGTCAAGTCGATGGGGCGCACGCTAACGCCATTAATATCTACTGCATCATACGAGAAGAAACCGGCCGCTCGAAGCACTTTCAAATATTCAATGCAGCCGGGGTAGCGCAGTGTTTTTTCGAGCATATCTGGAATATGCGCCATGGTTTTGATGAGCGAACGCAATCCATCGCTGTTCCAGCTTTCCAAGGTGCCCAGTCCGGGGAACTCGATGAGCTCGGCCTCGCTGAGAGCCTCGCGCACCACCTCCTGACTGTTTTGCACATAGCGCGCTGGGCGTGTGTATTCTTCTATTACATCGATGGGCGAGAATACAGCTTTGTATTCCCACGGCCATTCACGCACCACAGGCAATCCGCCCACGAGGCACTCGTAGCGAGTTACCTTCATCTGCTTGTCGTGATATCCAAGTATAATATTGCCCATCCCCGGAGCCACACCGCAATCGGTCACTATTGTCACACCGTGTTGCTTTGCCAGCTCATCGAGACCAAATGGATCTTCGGGAAAAAACGAAATGTCGACCATGTTTTTACCCGCCTTAATGACCGTTTCGCAAACGCTATACCCCATAAATCCGGGTACCGCGCCTATTACAAGATCGAATTCGGCGATTTGCTGGGTTAGCAAGGCGGCATTTGTTGCATCGCCCATTAAAGTGCGTATGCCTTTGGAAGACATTAGATCCAATCGGTCTTGGGATGGATCGAGTGATGTGACTTCATGGTTTTTATGCAGGTCTTCTGCTATGGCCGACCCCACAAGACCGGCACCGAGAACGATAATCTTTTTTTTCATAGATGGGTTGAGTCAAAGACCTGGGCTCACTCTGTAGCGGTCTTCGTTGTAGGTTTTGTATAACTCGTGCATAGTGTTTCGCACGTTGTTTATGCCGATTTCTTTGCCCCAGGCGAGAAGGCCCTTAGGGTAGTTCACGCCTTTGGT
The DNA here is from genome assembly GCA_945869405.1 of Chryseobacterium gleum. GTDB lineage: Bacteria > Bacteroidota > Bacteroidia > Flavobacteriales_D > Sanyastnellaceae > JAIBBG01. Next base: position 13,872 of record CAMBPD010000044.1, read on the forward strand.
CATGGCTAGGTCAACACTATCGGCTGAGGCAATGCCATAGTAAACCGTGTCGTATGCTTCGTTGATGAGCATGGCCAAGATGCGCATTCCGATACGATTTAGTAGAGACTCCTCATTTGAAGGCGAGGGTATAATCGCTTGCTCGGTGTACGCATAAAATCCACGTCCGCTCTTGCGTCCCATCCACCCGGCTTCAACAAGTTTCTTTTGGGTAATACTCGGACGATACCTCGGGTCGAAATACATCGCGGTGAAAACGCTTTCTGTGACGGTATAATTCACATCGTGCCCAATGAGATCCATAAGTTCAAACGGCCCCATACGAAATCCAAGATTGCGCATGGCTTGGTCGATGGTGGACATGTCGGCGAGGCCTTCGTCGTAGATGCGCAAAGCCTCGCTGTAGTAGGGGCGGGCCACACGGTTGACGATAAACCCTGGCGTATCCTTACAAACCACAGGCACTTTGCCCCATGTGGTCATAAGGTCGGTGCAAAGGTTGGTGAGCGCAGCATCGGTTTGCAGTGCGGGAATAATCTCGACCAAGGGCATGAGAGGCGCGGGATTGAAAAAGTGTATACCGATGAATCGCTCGGGCTTTTTGCATGCCGCAGCTAAGGCCGTGATAGAGAGTGAAGAGGTGTTCGATGCGAGTATGCAGCTTTCGCTTACAATGGCTTCGAGTGATTGGAAAACACCCCTTTTGACGTCCATGTTCTCAACGATAGCTTCAATAACGAGATCAGAGGCGGCCAAGGCGTTCATAGAGTCCCGAAATGCTATTCGAGCAAGAATGCTACTCGACATTTCGGTAGTAATTTTTCCCTTTTCGCTAAGTTTCGCCAACGTATTCTTCAGTGCATTCTCGGAGCGCTCAAGCGCCGATATGTTTTGGTCGTAAACAACCACTTCATACCCAGCTTGTGCAGCAACCTGCGCAATGCCACTACCCATTGCTCCTGAACCAATAACTCCAATTTTCATAACACGAATTTTTCACCCTAAGATGCTACAAGCAACACGCAGCCTTTTAACGTGGAACGTATTTTTATCAACCCCTCGTTTGTGGGAGCGAGTCAAGCGTTATTCAGCATACTGCCTGACTAAACCTCACATGCTGCCCGATTACTTTTCCCAACCCTCAGCCATTTTCAAGGCTTCGTAAAGGTTGATAACACCGCCGGTAACACTCATGTCTGCAAAGCTCACAGACTTCGTTTTGTAGGTACGCGGAGGGACTTCAGACGACTCATTTTTCTTTTTACCAATGAATATGCGTGCGAAGAATTTACCAACCGCTTTTCGCTCAACGGTTTGTTGAATTTTCACTTTGCGGTAGTTAGTCGCGCTTTTCATCATAATCGTTTTTACGTCGGCAGCCGAAAGGTTTGGGTAGTAGCTCATGATGGTGGCTGCCACACCGCTCGCCACCGGAGCGGCCATGCTTGTGCCGCTATTGTCTTTAAAACCTCCACCTGGAACTGTGCTGTAGATATCGACACCGGGTGCAAATACATCTACCGATTTTTTACCGAAGTTCGAAAAGTCGGCCATAACAGATTCCATCGATGGTCCGCTTGCACCGATCTCGAGCCAAGTAGAGCATTCACCACCCTCGTTGTAGGTGTCTTTGGGGAAGTTTGCCTGCACATCGATATTTTTAGAATCATTACCCGCGGCGTGCACAAGCAAAACTCCTTTGCTCTCCGCATATTTAATAGCTGAGTCAACAGCATCTTTATTCGGAGAAAAGCTTTTACCAAAACTCATATTTACCACACGTGCTCCATTGTCGGCTGCGTAGCGAATGGCATTGGCAACGTCCTTGTCGCGCTCGTCGCCATTGGGCACACAGCGAATGACCATGAGCTGAGCACTTTGACAAACGCCGTTCATCCCTTTCGAATTCCAAGCAGCACCTACGATGCCGCCTACGTGCGTTCCGTGCTCTGCCTCCGGACCATCGATGTGGTTATTGCCATAGTTGCGTTCGTTCATGTCCGCATAGTTGTCGCCCACCATTTTGCGAGGGTCGAAATCAACATTGAGTTGATACTCTGTTTGTGTCTGGTAGTATTTTTTTCCCTCTTCGATTTGCCCATCGATGTCTTCCGTCAACGACATAATCACGAAACCTTGTGAGGCCTTCAAAAACTCATCCTCTGTCTGTATAGCGGCCACTTCTTCAACCGTGTACGAATCTTTCCCAAGGTGTTTGGCAATGGCATCCTTTGCGCCTGTGGCAAATTGTTCCACCATAGCAATTTGCATCAACCCACCGTTGGCCTCTTCCAACCGACGATCCATCTCTGCCTTCATTTTCAAGTAGTGTTCGTAATCTGCCTTATCCGATTTGGCCACTTGAGACACATCTGTAACTGCTTCATACCTACTTTTTTTATCACGATAAATACGTGTAAACTCCATGTTGTCGATGGATACGTCGCCGCCCGGACCACCAATAAAGCTCCATCCATGTACGTCATCGATGTAGCCATTCTTATCGTCATCCACGCCGTTATCCGGCACTTCATCGGTATTTACCCAAATCTTTTCACGCAAATCGTCGTGGAAAGTTTCTGTTCCGCTATCGATGATGGCTACTATCACAGGTGTTGCCTTTTTCCCTTTGAGGAGTTCGTTGTATGAACGATTGGCGCCAACACCGAGTGAGCCCTCCGCAGCATCGAGCATGTGCCATTGGTTGAATTCACCTGTTGATGGGGTCACTGCGCTGCTCTGCGCTTGCGTGTTGTATGTGGCGGCCACAAGACCGACTGCAATGAAGATTTTTTTCATAATGCGAAGAAACAAAAGGATTTGCATAGGCAGAGCCCTGGAAGAAAAATTGTGAATAACCAACGGTTGTAAGTTGAGACGCCGCAGAATTGGCCTCATGGGCCTGGTCTACATTTGCGGCATGAACACAATGCAAGCCAAGAAGGACGCTTTCGAGCGATTGCTCAATATTATGGATGAGCTGCGCGCGCAATGCCCGTGGGACAAGAAGCAGACCTTGGAAAGTTTACGCCATCTTACCATAGAGGAAGTATATGAATTGGGTGATGCCATCATTAAAGGGGAATTGCAAGAACTCAAGATGGAGATAGGCGACATCCTTTTGCACATGGTGTTTTACGCCAAAATTGCCAGTGAACAGGGCGCGTTCGATATTGCCGATTCGTTGAACGGGATTTGCGAGAAGTTGATCAGCCGCCATCCGCACATATACGGTGATGTGGTTGTAGCAAACGAAGATGAAGTAAAAGCCAACTGGGAAAAGCTCAAGCTCAAAGAAGGGAAAAAGAGCGTGTTGGAGGGCGTCCCACAAGGCTTGCCCGCGTTGATAAAGGCCTCACGTATGCAAGACAAGGCACGTGGAGTTGGATTCGATTGGGAGCATGCGCACCAAGTGTGGGATAAGGTTTTGGAGGAACTCGACGAGTTTAAAGTGGAGGCAGATG
>CAMBPD010000045.1 GCA_945869405.1 Chryseobacterium gleum
AAACAACTCCGATGGCTTCAGGAAGTAGCCGAGTTTGTCCAGGGCCTCGTCTTTAATGGCTGCGAGGTATTCTTTTTTGTCTTTGTGCTTTTCTACTTCATCGTAGGTGATCTTGTCGGGCTTCAAAATGGTGTTGGCATAGTCCTCCATTTTTTCGCTCAGGTATTTGTAGAAAATAAAGCCGAGGATATAATCGCGGAAATCATCGGCATCCATCTTACCACGCAGGGTATTGGCGATGTTCCAGAGTTGTTGTTCGAGTTGTTGTTTTTCGTGTGACATGGTGATGTAGTTGCGGGCTAAAGTTAGCTCAATTTATAATTTCCCTTTTCGGTGTTGCTCGCGCTCACCAAGATAGATGGCTGCGCTGCGGTGGTTGAGGTTTGGCCTAGCTGATGGTTTCTGTCCTTCTAGCTCTTGCACTGTGTCGTATGTGGTTAAAAAAATAAACGATAGGGCACAGAGATACCTCGCACCCTCCCGTTTAACTATGCATCTATATTTGCCTCATGCATGTTCAAATCCGTACTTGGTGCGCGGCAATTGCTGCGGTTGTGTTGTTGTTCAGTTCTTGTAAGCCCGACGCCTTAGCACCGCCGGTGGCCATAGAGCCGTCGTACAACACGCAATACGGTACTCCATTCGCGGGGGTGCCTGCTACCGATGACATCATCCTGTATGAAGTAAACCTACGCGCATTCAGCAGCACGGGCGACTTGCAGGGCGTCATCAACAAACTCGATCACCTGCAATCGCTCCATGTAAATGTGATTTGGCTCATGCCCATCCATCCCATAGGCGCGGTGAACTCGGTGAACTCGCCCTACAGTGTGCGCGATTACAAAGCCGTGAGCTCCGAATATGGTGACCTCGCCACGCTGCGCGCTCTCACAGATGCAGCGCACGCACGAGGCATGGCTGTAATCATGGATTGGGTGGCCAATCATACGGCATGGGACAATCCGTGGATGAGCAACACCTCTTGGTACACCCAAGATGCAAATGGAAACGTAATTATACCGCCTGGCACCAACTGGGCCGACGTGGCTGATCTGAATTTCGACAATAACGACATGCGCTCTGCCATGATAGATGCGATGAAGTATTGGGTGCTGCAGGCAAACGTAGACGGTTACCGCTGCGACTATGCCGATGGTGTGCCGGCCGATTTCTGGACGGAGGCAATTGCAAGTTTGCGCTCCATTCCAAATCGACAACTGGTGATGCTTGCAGAAGGTGATCGCACCGATCATTATACGTCAGGTTTTGACATGACGTTTGCGTGGGCTTATTATACTCAATTGAAAAATGTGTTTCAGGGTCAACCGGCATTTACGATCAATGCCACCAGCGCAAACGAATACTTGAACGTGCCCGCTGGAAAACACAAATTGCGTTTCACTACCAACCACGACCAATCGGCCTGGGAGGCAACTCCACCAACGTTGTTCGGAGGCGTTGATGGCGCAACGGCTGCCACGGTAGCTCAGGTGTTCATGCGCGGTGTGCCGCTCATTTACACAGGGCAGGAGGTAGGACGATTGACCACGGTTCCGTTCTTCTCCAATTCACCCATCGACTGGAGTGCGAACTTGGCGATGGTCAATAATTACCGAGCTATCTATTCCATCTATGCAGGGAGTGAAGCGGCTCGGAAGGGTTCTGTAACGTTGTATGCAGCCAATGATGCCATCTTAGTTGAACGTATTTTCAATGGTGAACATTTGCTAGTTGTCGTTAATGTGCGTAATACTGCAGTGTCGGTGCCGATGCCTGCAGCATTGCTCAACACCGCATGGACTGAGGCATTGACAGGCGCTACTGAATTTATCGGAAACACCATGGGCATGATGCCTTATCAGTATAAGATTCTGCGTTATGTCGAGTAGGTAGTAATTTTTTTTACGGTGTTGTGAAATAAATTCAAAGTTCTTCGTGTTCATGTACACAGAAGTCTTTTTCCTCCACATTTAATTCCCAACGATATGAAAATTTGCATGGTAGCACTGTGCTTGCTGGCTGCGCCCGCACTTGCACAAGAAGCAATCGAAACCGAATATTTAAGTTTTTATCTTCAATACGATGGCAGAGAAATTAAACTCTCCGAATACGAGGAAGGTAAACTGCTGGATTATGTGTATGATCTTTATTTGTCGGAGGGTGTGAGCATCGATATTCGACGAGAGGGGAATACGTATTCTGATGATGCAATTATCGCTCAGCGCTATGAGTTCTTTGCTGAAATGTGCAAGGAGTACAAACTGTCGGAGCTATCCACAAAGATAAATATCGTCACATCGAGGTTTGATGACGATCCTACTGCAGACGTGCAAATTCGCTACCTCGATCCAAACACGCAAAAGAAGGTTGCACGCAAGGAAGCCAAGTGCACGCATCCCGACGGGTGGAGGGCACACTGCTTTCTATCAGATGTGTCGTTCATTCGAGGAGCCAAGGTGCGCATACTTCGAACCCCAGAGGAATTCAGTGAAATCAACTTGCTTTCGGTTGATGAAGACGGCACTCGCCTTGAAGTTTTTGCGGTGGTCTCATTGACCTATCCCAACGATACACTGTTTCCAAGCCCTATCAAATTCCAAATTCCGCTTTATGGAATAGAAGAGGTTGGCTGCAAGGAATACACACTCATAAGCAATGCTAGCAATACCTTTCCGTCAAACGCTAGCAAGGCATCCGTGAAACGAGAAGATGGGTTGATGCTTTGGAAGTTGGATGCGAATAAGTCTGGAACCTACGTAATTGCTCGAAAAACGACCGATGTACAGGTAATGAAGTTTAGCGCGCCTGAAGGGTACGCCTTACTGAGTGGACGTGCTACTTCCCAGAGTCCTTACATGAATGTGGAAGCGAGTATTTCCGATAATCAGCTTCAAGCATCATTTAGCAATATGCCCGACACGGAGAATGTGATCTGCGAGTTCGTACTCTCCGATCTGTCGGGGAATCAGTATACAATTGCACCGGTGCCGGCAAAGACACTCATGAATGCAAATATTCTGTCTTTTTTGAGAAAGAGAGATCCTGTCTTGCCCGATTATTTGGTGGCTCAGAAAGTGTTTAACAAGTAAAAATTACCAACTATGAATATAAGAATCGTCCTATTCATTCTGTGTTTGCCGGGTGCATCACAAATGATTGCTCAGCATGTGATGCCTTCGGTAAACGAACTCACATTTGAAGTGTTGGCTGATCGTTTCAATACCTACAACGATAAACGAGAGCCAATGTCCTATTTGACTGGATTTACAGTGGAGGGTGAAACGAAATTGCTGGAGAAGAACCCCATTGAGGTTATGTTTAATCCAATAGCCAAGATGGATCGTGGCGATTGTTTGTTGATGAGATGGGATCCTGTGCTGCGCGTTTGGGTAAAACTGGCAGGCAACCAGCTCCGCAATGCGCATGAAGGTAGAAGTATTTATTGGTCGGCTAAGGTGGATGCTCCCGGTCATTACGCTCTTATGAAGGCAATCGATAGGCAAGGCACAACAGTACTTACCATAGATGGTGGGTATGCTGCGGAGCAGTGGAAGTACGTGCAACACAATTTGGGCGTTGTGTGCGAAGGTTTCTCTACCACGCGAACGCTTACGATACCCCTCATGGATGTGTCGCCGCTGGCTGAAATTTCCATGAGCATGCGAAAGAGTGGTGGGGCCGTCTGCAAGGTGTCTGATGTGTTGCTCGGTAGTGTTGTGAAAGATTTCTGGAAGGTTCCTGCTGCGGCAAATCAAACCTATGAGATGTCGTTGGCTTCAGTGAAATAGTAGTTTTCATTCAATTCAATTAAAAACCAAATAGTATGAGAAACTTGAAATTGTTTTTTTTAAGCGCTACCTTGTGCTTGTCGTGCTCTGTCGTTTTTGCTTATGCGGCTCACGTCGATATTGGCGAAGCCTTGAAAAGGAAAATAATACGCTATGAAGCGGTCAAGGCCGGTTCAGGATTGGATTTGATTGTGACGAATCTGATGCACGATTCTGTCTACCTGGAAATTGGTTCGGGATGGATTTTTCCGACGGCGGATGCATCGTATCAGCCGCAGGTTGTCTCTCGTTCGCATATGATTTGTCTGGGAGAAGGAGAGGAGCGCAGAGCTCGTTTATTGACGCTGTGTGGCAATGCGCCTGGCAGAGGTGTTCCTAGCGGATACGCTGAGTTTTTGAAGCCTGTACTTGGCAAAAGTGATATGGTGGCTACGCTTCGCGAACTGGAACCCTATAAATTGGACAGGAAAGGAATCACGCAAAGCATCGTGTGGCATTACACCAATGGACATACCATGGCAAACTTTCATCCTGGCAATACCAGCATGGAAGAATATCTCACGGCCATACAAGTTTTTCAGGCCAATGAACCTGAAGTGGTCGATCCGGGTTACCGCATCAAGTATCGCGAATCGCTGAATCCAAATGAAGCAGTTTTTACTGGGGCGTCTGAAGAAATAGAAGGCCACGTTCGATTTAAGATTAATGAAGCTACAAACTGCATGGTGGCCTTGCTCGATCAGCATGGCAAATTGTTGAAGCCCTTGAAATATGTCAACGACCAGCAACCCGGTGATTATGCCTTGGCGTTTACCAGTTATGTGTTTGATCTACCCAAGGGAAACTACAGTGTTGCCGTGTTGGACAGTCAAGGTAAGATGCTCGGGGAATTGCCGGTGGAGATTTAGAAGCTAATGTTCAATTCAAAGGAGGGCAGGTCAAGTTGACCTGCCTTTTTTATTTGATTACAGCACTATTTCGTTAACGCTCAAATAACAATAGATTGACTTCCTGCGTTTTTCTTTTTTTTATCATAACGACTCGGATACATTGAGCATTCATCTCGTTTGCAGGTTTGTGCCCGACTATGAAAAGCCTCTACTTATTTTGCTTAATCGCTCTTTCTTCCGTCGCTGTGGCGCAAACGGGATTGCAAGGAATTATCATCGAGCCTTACTATGCTGCTTCCAAGGAAGATCAGAAGGCTTTTAACTCGGGAGGAATCTTGGAAGATGGTTCCGTTACCTACCGAATTTACGTAGATCTTGAGCCGGGCTATCGTTTTCAGGCGGCTTATGGCTCTCCCGAACATGCGCTTGAAATTTCTAGCACGCACTATTTCTACAACCATAATCATTCGGGAAATACGCATCCGAATATCATCCCAGAGCGTGATTTGGCCCGAAACGTAACGTTGCTCGACTCATGGGTTTCGGCCGGTGTGGCAACGGAAAACCACTTGGGTATTCCTCGCAAATACGACTTCCTCGCTCAGGATGGCTATCTGAAATTTCAATCGGGCTTTCTGGAAAATACGGTCAAGCTAAGTAACGACGACATGAGCCCACTAACTATCCAATTGTCCCAATGCGATGGTTTGACGAGAAGTGAGCAAATTCCCGCAACTACTATTTATAACATGGACTCTTTGGCCTGGGCACTAGGCAGCGTAACGCGTGCAAAGCGTCTGCGTGTAGAGAATGGTGCTTGGGCATGCATGGGGAAGGGCACTTTGGGGGCCGACTCACTTTCGGGCAACCATGTATTGATAGCGCAGATTACTACTGCGGGTGAATTGAATTACAAGTTGAATATCATGATTGGAACTCCTGAGGGGAAATCCATTCAGTATGTATACGATAATCCGCAGGACAGGGAAGTACTGCATCCGGCGCTCACAGGGCGTTTTGTTTGGCAGGCCAATGCGGCGAAAGGAAAGAAATCGAAGGTCAAAAAGTCAAAAAGGAAATCGTAAACCCAACCTGTGTCTCGATTATGAATACTAGCTCATTTCTTAAGATACTTCTTCTTGCTGGCATCGTGTTGTTGAATTATGCCGCTGGCCATGCACAAGGTAAGTTCAGCGGCCGTGTATCCGACATACAAGGCGAGACCATGTTTGGGGTTATCGTGGTTGATACAAATAATTATGCAATCATTGGCCAAACCGATTTCGATGGCTTATTCAGTATTCAAATTCCGGACTCCAAGCCGCACGTGTTCAAATTCAGTTTGTTGGGCTATGAAGAGTTGATTGAAGTGGTGTCGATTAGCGGGGCACAAACAATCAATAAGGAATACACGCTCTTTGAAAAATCGCTCTTGAGCAACGAGGTGCAAATTCAGGCGAAGGCCGTTCGCTCAGCCGATACCTACATGGAGAAAATCAAGATGAATTCTACGACGTCGTTGGATTACATCTCATCTGCGACCATCAAGAAAACGGGTGACAGCAACGTGTTGAGTGCCGTTTCGCGCGTATCCGGAGTTTCTACTAGCGGCGGACTTATCACCGTGCGTGGTATTGGCGACCGTTACGTGAAGACGATGCTCAACGGAAGCCGCATCCCAACGCTCGACCCACTGACCAACAACATCAAGCTCGATATTTTCCCTGCTAGTTTGGTAGACAACATCGTGATCACCAAGACCGCCAGCCCCGATTTACCGGGCGATTGGTCGGGGGCGTATATTTCTGTAGAGACGAAAGATTATCCTGAAAAACTCACTGTAAATGTGGAGAGTCAGTTTGGTTACAGTCCGCAGTTCACCTTTCAGGATTTTGTAACATCGGAGAGAAGCACGACCGATTGGTTGGGCTTTGACAACGGCTTGCGTACACGCACGGGCAACGATATAACGGCCCCGAATTTGAATCCGTCGGGTTACCAACAAATGGTGGCGCTGGGGTTGGGCGACTATTACAATTCGATGGGTGTAACGGGCTGGACAGATGGTAATGCGCAGGCAGATACCTATTTCCGAATGGGGCTTGTGCAGCTTGGATTGTTGCCTGCGGCATTGGTGAATGATCAATCTGCTTATCAAGAGGCAATGACTGCTTACAACACCTCCTACAAGCCGCAGGCCTATCGTGCAATCAACCCGAACAACACGGACTACAACAATGGGTTTTCAAATAACTGGACAACCAAATTCAGAAAGGCACCAATCTCATATTCTCAAAACGCAAGTTTCGGGGATCAGCGCACCCTTTTTGGGCGTCCCCTTGGTTTTTTCGTTGGTATTCGATACGGTAATAGCTATCGCTATGATCCGGATGGTATTTCCCAGCGAATACTCAACGAGGAGCAAGGCTACCGAATCGAGACATCCGATCAAACGTTGATCAGCCGCGAAACTCACTCGTGGAGCGGCCTGTTGAATTTTGCATACAAACTCAACGACAATAATAAAATCTCGCTGTTGTTTATGCCTAATATTATTGGTAATAATGATGTAGCGGCTTTTAACAATGTTCCTCGAGTGGAAAATGGGATTATCCTAGATGATGAATTAACATCCAGAAGAAACATCTTCTACGAACAACGCAAACAGCTCATTTATCAGTTTTCTTCAAGTCATTTTATACCGTCCAAAAAAATCAAAATAGAGAGTTCGGCTTCGTATACAGATGGCTCTTCTGTTGCTCCTGATTTTCGAACTACTGAGTATACGCTCTTCCGCAATGATCCTAGCCTCATAGAATTTTCTCCAACCGTTGGTTCTGGTATTCGCAGGTTTTATCGCTACCTGGATGAGGATTTGTTGGATGCGCGCATCAGCGCTGAAATTCCGCTGACTAACAAGCCGGGCGGCGAAGGAAACAAGCTGAAAATTGGCGGTGCTACACTGTATAATTATCGCAAAATTGACAACGAGGAATATCGCTTATTCACTGGAAATGGAAACTTTGCACCGCTGCAGTCAACAGACATTGATAGTTATATGCTCGACAAATTCACGATGACCGATAGTCTGATAGACTTTTATTACGTTTCAATGGATGAAGACCGTAACCACAGTTTTGGTCGCAGCAGAGTAGATGCTGCGTTTGCAATGGTTACCTGGGATTTGACTTCGAACTTGAAATTTTCGGGTGGGGCACGCGCAGAGCATACTTCAATATTCACGGATGTAGATAAGTTCTACCGTGAAGGGTATGTGCGCGATGATCCACGACGTGTTAACGTAGCCAACTTCCCAAATGTAAATGCGGTTGATATAAATGAGTGGCACGTATTGCCAAGCGGAAGTCTTATTTACAAGTTGGAAACTGAGAAATTGGAACGAGTAAATGTGCGTCTGAATTACAGTCAATCCCTTGCACGCCCAAGCATTCGAGAGTTGAATGATGCCGCTATTCTCGATAACGAGTTCCGCCAGTTTATTTATGGTAACTCCGATTTGAAACTAGCCGAGATTTCCAATTACGATTTCCGTACTGAAGCCTATTTCAAAAATGGCGACAACGTATCGATGAGTCTGTTCTACAAAGACTTCAAAAACCATATCGAAATGGGATTTGGTAACGTCGGTATTTCCTGGGAAAACGTGCCGGAATCCAATGTTATGGGAGTGGAACTTGAGGGTAAAAAAGACATCGGTAAATCATTTGAGTTCCGTGGAAACGTGACACTCGTCAAATCAGAGTCGCAGTTCATTCGAAAGGATTTCAGTATCGTTGATGGAAAGAAATTCTATTTGCCCATCGATACAATCTACCGCCCAATGTTCGGACAGGCGCCTTACTTGGTGAATGCTATGCTTTCTTACAAGGCAGACTCGCTTGGCCTGACCGCTACGTTGAGTTACAATGTTCAAGGGGAGCGACTGGTTATCACAGGTGCATTCAAGGGATGGGCCGACGTATACGAGTTACCCCGGCATTTGGTCGATTTCAAAGTGTCGAAGAAATTCGGCGACCACATCACGGCAAGTCTAACCGTGCGTGATATTCTCAATGCACCTGTTCTTCGCGCCTATGATTTGCCAACCGGCTGGTTCGATTATGATCGCTTCCGCTATGGAACAACCTATTTATTAAGTATCGGTTATAAACTTTGAGAACACGTATGAAAAGTATTCTTATATTCATTCTTATACTACTGACAAGTGTTGTCGCCAAGGCGCAGTTAGAAGGTTTGTTCATTGAAACCTATTACGTGTCGGATTCACTGGATGCTACCGATGTTATTGGTGGTAGCTTGCAAGAAGGAGAAACAACGTATCGTGTATTTCTCGACTTGGCGCCAGGTTCCAAAGTGATCTCCCTTTTTGGTGATGCTGAGCATCCGTTTGAAATCAGCAGCACACGTCGATTCTTTAATAATGTCGACGGCGCAACGTTCGGCTACGACATACCTAAGGTTGAGTATGAGTCGAACACGGTTGCTCTTGACTCTTACATTACCATTGGTCAGAACGGATCTCAGGGACTTAGAAATTCTTATGGACTTCCCAAGTCACAGGATAATGACGGTTCATTTGTTGGAGGGGTAAACAATGACGGAGGAAGCGAATTTGTAGCGGGTGGCTTGCTTGTGAATGATGATCCTGCTGCCGGTATTCCGCTTACGGTGGCTGATGGTATGGATACCTTAAACCTCGATATTGCCGATTGGTTTTCATACGGTATCGTGGATTTTGCTTCGGGCGAGGATTCAACCATCTTCAGTATCAATGCTACTGACTCCATTTTTACCTCCACACAGTGTGAATTGAATTGTGATGGTGTTTATGGAGTAGTTCCTGATAGCAACTTCGTGCTTGTAGCTCAGCTTACTACACCCGGTGAAATCTCGCTTCGCCTTAATGCTGTTGTGTTGTCGGCCGCTGGCGACACAATCACTTACGTCGGTACCAATGAGGTGGGATTGCCCAACCAGTTCTTTGCTCCTGATTTAGTTTATCCTCAGGTGTGCGGTTGTATCGATCCCGATTATATTGAATTCAATGCAGATTATGCGTGCTCTCAAGATGGAGCATGCCAAACTCCGGTTGTATTTGGTTGCACCGATTCGCTCGCTTGTAACTACGATCCTTTGGCGAACTTCAACATAGAAAATATCTGCTGCTATCCAGGCTTTTGCCAGGAGCGCGATTTGGAAGACGTTTGCCCGCAACTGAAAGGGGAGTCGTTCGACTTTAAGATATACCCTAACCCGGTTATTGAGTCCACGTTTGTGCAAGTGATCAGTGGGGTTACTTCCGATTTGATTATTGAGATTACGGACTACAATGGTGTAGTACTTTTTTCAGAAAATGTATCGCAGGCTGCTTTGAACTACAGCACTCAAATCGACTTTTCGGATGAACCTTCAGGCGTTTACCTCGTGCGGGTAACAGGCGTGGAAGGGGTTAAAAATGGTATGCTCGTTAAACTATGATACAGACTATGAAATACGGATTTCTTGCTTGTTTGATCGGTGCAACTCTTCTCTTACAATCAGGCTGTAAAAAGGAGGAGGAAACACCCTACGTCATTGAACGTGCATCTGTTGTTGATGTCGATGGGAATGTTTACGAAACGGTGAAGATTGGCAACCGCTGGTGGATGGCTGAGAATCTGAGTGTGTCGCATTTCAATGACGGCACCCCGTTGCAATTGGTGCCCGTAATTTCGGGCGCTGACTCTGCATGGGCCATGGCCGACTCTGCAGCCTATTGTGTCATCAACGACTCCTTGTTTGGTAAACTATACAATGCATACGTATTGACCGGAGACAAGAACATTGCGCCCATCGGATGGCACGTTCCTACCGACGAAGAGTGGATGGAGTTGGAAAAAACAATCGGTATTTCCGACGACGAAGCACTTCAAACAGGATGGCGCGGCAACGAAGAGGCCAACTTATTGACGTCTCAATACAACAAAGGCTGGCCCGCCAACGACCAAGACGCCGGTTTGTATGGAAGCGACTACTATGGTTTTAATGCGGTGCCTTCAAACGTTCGCGGCCACGATGGCCGAACCAATACCCAAAACAATTCGGCTTGGTGGTGGTGCAACTCTGCAGTGAACGGTCAGAATTACTATCGAAGCATCGATACGTACCATCAACGCATATTTCGTCAGGTAACATTGCCTGCTTATGGCATGAGCATTCGATGCATAAAAGACTAACCCATGAAAACAACTCTATACATTCTTCTTTTCGTTTTGTCTTGCGATGCAATCGCACAAGATACTTTGAGCAAATGGTCATGGGGTGTGGTTGGTGGTGTTGAGCGCATGGGGCGTCAGTTAACCGATGCAAGTGACAATCAGGATGCGGTGGATCAGTGGAATTCATTGGAGGAAAATGTTTGGCGACTCAGCGGTGGTGTGCGTTTGCAACGCTCACTCACTAACCACGTATCGCTTTATACAGGACTGAATTATGCCGATCGTGGGTATCGTATCGACACCCTACAGGGCGCTGGAATCAACACTCTTGATTTTCACTTTCGCTACGTAGAAATTCCTGTTGGCGTATTCTACAGTGGATTGAAATTCGGGAAGAATTCTCTGCTGTTGGGTGCTGCAGTGAACCTAGGACTGAACATAAACGATGTTGTTTATTACACGAAAAACGGACAAACGGCTCAATTTGAAATGGGGGCGGTATCGAATCTGAATCCGGTCATTGTGAATGTTAGCGCAGCGTTAGGCATTCGCCGAGCTATAACCAATACTGCAAATCTGGATGTCTATTTCAATGGCAATCAATCGTTGACGCCTATGGCTCAAGGTAGTCTCGAAAGACGATTGAATTCAGTAGGGTTGATTCTCGCTGTTACCTCCGCATTCTAATGTTAGGATAGTGTTTTGTTGGAGCATTAGAATGTCAATATCACGTTACGTACTTCCTCTGAAAACCGCCTAGGGTTAAGCGATTTGGATTCATTTCTTTAAAAGAAGCGTAATAGACACATCATCTTAAATGAAGGAACGGATGCACATCTTCGCCTCGCAAATTTTCCATTAATTAACTTAATCCAATTTCAAAATGAAAATGCATTTCACTAAAGCTTTCGCAGTTGCTGCATTGCTTTTTGCCGGTTTCGCCGGTACTGCTCAAACTAACTTGGGTGCCGATTGCGGTTGTCCTGCGGTTGGTTCACGTACTTCTGTAAACGTTTCTTCACTTGCTGGCGCTACTGCCATCTCTGGTGATGCTGACGCTTACCAATTGACTTCAGGTGCTACTTTCACCTGCAACAACACGTATATCCTCGACAAGAAGATTTACGTTCCTTCTGGTCAGACTTTGAGCATTGCTCCAGGTACTGTTATCAAAGGTGCTGCTGCTGCTACTGCTGCTGATCAAACTGCTTTGGTTGTTGAGCGCGGTGGAAAAATTATCGCTGCTGGTACTGAGTCTTGCCCAATCGTTTTTACAGCAAATGCTGATGCTATGGACGGTACTTTCTCTGTAGCTACTGTCGGTTCATGGGGTGGTCTAGTACTTCTTGGTAAGGCTACCAACAACTTGGTTGCTGGTAACACACCACAGACTTTCGGTTCGAAAGTAGGTATGGGTGTTGGTCTTGGTTTGATCGAAGGTTTCAACAACATTGGAGTTCACAACCGTTATGGCGTTCTTCAGTCTGGTGCAGTTGCTGGTGAGACTATCGCCTCTTTCGATGATAACGACAACAGCGGTGTATTGAAGTATGTATCTATCCGTCACACAGGTGCTATCCTTGAGGTAGGTTCTGAGATCAACGGTCTTACATTGGGTTCAGTAGGTCGTGGTACTACTATCGAGCACATCGAAGTTGTATCTGGTGCTGATGACCAAATCGAATTGTTCGGTGGTACTGTGAACATGAAATATGTGAGCAGCTTGTTCGGAAACGACGACAACTTGGACTATGACCAAGGATACCGTGGTAAAATCCAATTCTTCTTCGCTATGAAGAACGATGGTACTATTGCTGGTTCAGCTAGCCCTGATAACGACAACGGTATCGAAGCGGATAGCGATGATAACTCAGTGATGTCGTCTCCAACTTCTCGTCCAGTAATCTACAACTCTACCTTCTTGGGTAATGGTAAGACTGTCGGTACTGCCGACAACCGTGGTTTGGCTGGTATCCAGGCAAAAGACGGTGCAGCTGGTGAAATCTACAACTCAGTATTCGCTAACTTCAAAAACGGTTTGAACGTTGAGAGAACTTTGGGTTCACGTACGTATGCTGGTGGTGGTAATGCTTGGAACAACTGGTATGCTGTTCCTTCTACTCCTACAACTCCTACTGTTTCAACTGGTAACGGTACATTGAGCTTGGTTGTTAAGTGTAATCACTTTGTTGGTGTAACTAACCCACTTACTTTCGGTGCTAATGCATTGGCTTCTAACGGTACTGCTTTGACTGCTCTTACATCTTCTGATGCTGGTATCGCTGCTGGTGCTGAGTTCACACAATTCACTACAACAGACAAAAACGTAATCGTATCTGGTAACACACTTCCAGGTTTCGACTACACTTTCGTACGTTCAGGTAACACGTTCTCTACTAAGAACGACCCAACACCAAACCCAGCTCTTTCTACTACAGGTTGCCCAACAGTTCCTGTTGATGGTTTCTTCGAGCCAGCTAACTACCGTGGTGCATTCTCTTCTGAGTACGGCGAAAACTGGTTGTCTACCTGGTCATACTCTCAGGTTTTGGGTGCTTCTCGCGGTGTTGCTGCTTGCCCAACTGACTTGAACTTTGATGGTACTACCAACATAAACGACTTTTTGATTTTCGCTCCAGCGTTCGGTACTACTTGTAACTAAGATTTTAATTGATTCCCGAAAGGGTGTCTTAATACAAAACAATTATGAATACAATAAAGTACTTTTTTGCTGCTTTGCTCGTATGCAGTTTTGCAGCAGCGCAAGCACAGGGCTTAGAGGGTATCGTCGTAGAACGTTACTACCAAGCCAATGCCGCCGACGTAAGTGATGCTACCACCGAAGGTGCAGTAGTTCCACTCACTACCGGATCTGTTACTTACCGCGTTTATGTAAACATGGCGGCAGGTTACAAATTCTCTCAGATCTTTGGTAGCTCAACACACTCAATGACTGTTAGCTCTACTGCTAACTTCTACAACGATCCTAACTGGGGTGTATCAATCGATCCAGCTACAGTTACTACTACCAACATTCGTAAGAATACAGGTATGATCGATTCATGGTTCACTGCAGGTGGAACTGCTGTAGGTAAAGCAGGTGTGCGTAAGACTGATGATACCGATGGTTCAATTGGTAACGCTCAGTCTATCCTTGCCAACAATCCGGGTTCTTGCTTCGGCTCTCCTATCAACGGATCTGGTGCTAAGGATGGTTTCGCTGCATCATCAGCTTCTACTTATCCTACAGACGGGGTTCAGGCCTTGGGTTTGGGTACGGCACTTGATGTGCTAGATCAAACTGCAGGTAGCTCTATCACAATCACTAACGGCGGTATCGCTGCATTGGGTGGTATTGTTGGTGCTACAGCTGACAACCTCGTACTGATCGGTCAGTTCACTACCACTGGTAGCTTGAGCTTCGCTTTGAACGTACAATTGATCAACGTAGCAACTGGTGCTGCTGAAAACTACGTAGCTTCTAGCCCTGTGGCTGGTGAGCTTACTAGCGCTTCATTGACTCAGACTGTTGAGCCTGCTTGCGCGGTTGTTGCTACCACTGATAGCCCGGATGGTGCTACATTGGTTTACTCAAGTACCAACTCTTACTATCCTAACTGCTACCCAATCAGCGGTACTACAGTAGGTGCTACTAACTCTTCTGAGTCGGTAAGTGGAACTGGTCCTGACCGTTGGTATCGTTTCGTTGCTTTGTCTAGCGGTGTGTCTATCACACTTACTAGCGCTGGCAACGACGACGTTATCGAGTTGTTCGAAAAAGTAGGTGCTAACTACGTATTGATGTCTGGTGGTACCGAAAACTCAGGAACCGGCAACGGTGACTTTGAGCGCTTGAACTTCTCTGGTCTTACTCCAGGAGTTACATACTACGTTTCAGCTGGTGCTGCTTCAGGTTCTACCGGTGGTGCTTTCAGCTTGTGCATTCAACATTTGATGCCTGGTGCTTGTGCGTATGCACAGCCTGTTGCCGGCTTCAACTTGTGTTCAGCATTCAAGTCAATCTTCCGTGGTTCTTCTAGCCAAGGTGTTACTTATGGTTTCTCCTTCGCCGGTGTTGGTGGTGGTGCTACAGGTACAACAAGTGTTAGCGGTACCAATGGTTTGATTTCACTTTCAAGCCCAACCCTCGGTTTGCGTTATGCAGGTGTTTATGACGTGACTGTAGATGTTACTTATTCATTGACTGACTCACAATCTGCATCTGAGATTGTTACAGTGAGTGGCACAGCAACAGGTCTTTGCAATGATGTAACTATTGCTGCTCAGCCTACAGTTGAAGTTCGCAGCTCACAGCGTTGCCCAGCAACTATCTTCCGTGGTAACTATTTGAACGCTGCTCGTGTTGCGGGTGCTGCTTCTATTTGCGGTGCTATCAATTACACGTTTGAATTTACTCCAGTAGTTAGTTGCGCAGACGGCACATCTGCTGGTTTGCCACTTACTTTCACAAGTGCATCTACCTACTTGCAGTTGGGTGTTCTTCCAAACCTTTCAGCACCTGGTGCTTGGGATGTGAAGGTTCGTCCGAACTTTGCATACGGAACCGGTGTATACGGTCCAACACAACGTATACTAGTTGCAGGAACTGCTGCTAGCGGTATGTTGGCTGAAGAAGAAGTTGCACAGTCTGATGTTAAAGCGTTTGAAATGGGTGCTACGGCATCTATCTACCCAAACCCTTCTAACGGATCAATGATTGTTGTGAACTACACAGATTTGACCAGCAACCAGGTACAGGTTCGTATCATGGATGCTATGGGTCGTGAAGTATTCCGCTCTGCTTACAGCGTGGATGGCTCATTGAATCAAATCTTGACGTTCGACCAGACACTGGCTGCCGGTGTTTACATGGTTGAATTGACAGATGGTACTGTTGTAGTATCTGAAAGAATGATCGTGAAGAATTAAGGTGCTTGAACGATCACTGCTAGAAGCGCCTCCAACGGGAGGCGCTTCTTTTTTTGCCAAAAATTTATTTGTTAGGAGAGTGTTATCTAAATGGCTCGACCAGCCCTGTTTTTCCTTAATACAATCATAAACAAGGGTTCAAAATTTCCATGGTTTGTTATCGCAGTTTTGGTGCTTCAAACTATCTACCTATGAAATTTATATCTCTCTTCTCAGCTTTATTCTTATTTGCTAATTTGAGTGTGTCTGCTCAAGGTCTGGAGGGTATCATCGTAGAGCGCTTCTACGAAACGGATGCTACCGATGAAACGAATGCTCTCGATAATGGTTCTGTTGTGCCTCTGCCTGCAGGAAGTGTTGTCTATCGTGTTTTTGTTGACATGGCAGAGGGGTACAAGTTCTCGCAGGTGTTTGGAACAGCTGAGCATCCAATGACGGTTAACGCAACAGCTGATTTTTACAATGATCCTTCTTATGGTGTTACGGTAAACCCGGGAACTATCAGTGCAAATAATATTCGCAAGCACACAGCTCTTATCGACTCGTGGTTCACAACAGGAGGTGCCTCAAATGGTAAAGTGGGTGTGTTGAAAATCGAAGATACCGACGGTTCAGTAGGGAATCTACAAAACGTCTTGGCAAACAATCCCGGTGGATGTTATGGTTCTCCAATCAATGGAGCAAACGCACAAGATGGAATGACTCCCAACTCTCCGACAACATACTTAGTTCCTAATGCCCTGGGTATATCGGGTGCTTTAGAGGCGCTCGATCAAACGGCAGGCAACTCTGTTTTAATCGATGGAGGAGCAGTTGCAGCCTTAGGTGGAATTGTTGGGCCCACTGCATCAAACCGCGTGATGATCGCACAATTCACCTTGAATGGTGATATCACTTTTGCACTCAATGTACAACTTGTAAATGCAACTACCGGCGCTGCTGAAAACTATGTGGCATCGAACCCAATGGCTGGTGAACTTACTCACCCCACGTTGAACTACAACAGCAATATTGCTCCTACAATTTCAATCACATCACCGACCAACGGAGCAACCATTGGTTTTGGTGATTACACCCTCACGGCCAACGCCAATGATGAGCAAGGGTATGTTACCGCGGTTGAGTTTTTCGTAGACGGAGTGTCAGTTGGTATTGATAACACTGCACCGTTTGAAGCGGTTTATAATGCTACAGTTGGAGGTCATACAATTACTGCGACTGCTATTGATGGTGATTGTCTTACCGCCGATTCGCAAACAATCAATGTCACTGTTTCGAGCAATTCAGCGCCAACGGTAACCCTCGCAGCGCCAACAGTTGCCGTTGAGGGTTCGTCCATAACACTTTCTTCAACGGCTTCCGATTCGGATGGTGCTATCACAGAGGTCGAGTTTTTTGTAAACGGTGTGTCGGTGGGTGTAGATGTTTCGGCTCCTTATTCTGTGGTATGGACAGCAACTCTTGGAATAGACCAAGCAATCACTGCCGTTG
>CAMBPD010000046.1 GCA_945869405.1 Chryseobacterium gleum
TCCTGTTGAGTAAAGAAGACCTCTCCCCTTTTCATGCGATCGTATTTCGAGTTGCTACTCACTAGGGTGATCATAAATGCAGACATCGACCGCAACAAGCGTTCGGTATTGATGGTTGCGTCACCAAATGCGCGTTCGAACAGGAATCGATAACGCGCCTGTGCTCTCAGTTTTTCGAGTACTATCGGCAGTCGCTCATCCATCTCTAGCGGATTGGTGATAGGCGCCAACGCCTGCATATCGAGGTGGTTGATTGCGCCGTCCCACATAAAACTGCGTTGCCATGCAAGATTCATGAGCGCCGGGGCATTGCGTGTACCGATGCGATCCTCTATACCGTGACTCACTGAATGATCGACATGCGTAAAGGCGACATACGAACTGTGGCAACTCTCGCACGATATGGTGCTGTCGCGAGAAAGAATGGGATCGTAAAAGAGCATTCGACCCAAATCGACCTTCTCTTGCGTGATTTTGTTCTTAGCGAAATCGTATATCGGTTGCGGCCAACCTTGTGGCACTTCGAAGAGCGCCGGTTGTGGTGCCGAAAATGTAAACACACCTGCTGCAAAACTGAGAAGCACTATGTGATGTCGACGACTCATTGCACGGTTATTCCTTCTTGAAGCAACTTCATTGCAAGCACAGCAGAAGAAGACGGCGACATGATGTGATGTTGTTCCACCCTATTAAACGAACCCATACATTTTGTCCAATCGATGGTGATGGTCATGTGCTTTCGAGAACATGAGAAAGAACACCGACGAGCAGCGTTCAATGCACCGTTATAACCACCCAGGTGCCACGCAAATGACTGCATGGGCGACGGACTCTGCGAACAAGTGCCTTCCATCTTCACATAGATATATCCGTTTTGCCACGTCCAATACATGCCCTGCGCAGGATCGAGTGCACCACCGTGCGGGCCATCTACTTGGAGGAGACTATCCACACCAATGAGAAAAGATACCTCGTCAAAATCCACGGATGGAACATCGGGTAATCGAAACGATGTGGTAGAAGCATCCGAAAAATCGACAAGGAAATAATCGAGCGGCCATTGAGCAACATTCTTACCCGATTTGAGGAATGAAAAACTACCGAGATATATCTTCAACTCCGAACACTGCATTGTATCGCCGTTCACTAATAACACTTCACCCGGTATGAAGTGTTGTTTTCCCAGCATCGAAACGACTTTGACATCCGCATGCATTAAAGGCTGAGCATTACCCAATAGAGGAAAGAAGAAAATTGCACAGATGATCATACGAAGCATCATGGCTTGGGGTCCTTCGGATGCGGTTTGCGTGCACTGAACATCGCAGCCAACTCATTGGTAAGCTCCTTGAAAGCCGGCAATTGCTCTGGCCGACAAAGCGAGCGGATATCTTCAAAATGACGGTAATGCATCCATTCAATGGATGTCTGAAGACTCGAAATCTTCGTAACAAGTTTCTCTGACAATGCAGAATCACGCTGAGCGAGAGTCTGCGCATAAAGTGTATTCTTGCATTGACGCAACGAATCTTCGTGCATGCGCGCGTCCTTTTTATGCGCAGTCACCAATTCATCGAAGGCCATGGTCTGCGACTCATCGAAGTTCAATCGTTCCATAATGATCGTGCGATTTGATACTCCCGGATGCGGTGGACGTTTGAAAAGTTGCCACATCAAACCTAGGTTCAACGCAACCAAAACGATAACCGCTACAATCAATAATTTACTCTTGCTCATGGTACAACATATTCGTAGGAAAGAGATAATCTGTATTCAGCGTTTGTGATTGTTCGGCTAGCACTCGCTCTCGCAGGCGACTAATTTGCAGGGCGGCCAACAAGCCTAACGCTAGCATAAAAGCAGCGGCATAGGGCCATTTCACATAGTTGCGACGCATATTTTGAATACGCGTATCAATGCGTGCTCGCAAGTGAGGCGGTGCAACAGCGTGGCTGTTTCGATTGGAAAGCCTCTTGAGGGCGTTATGTATATCAGCGTCAGTCATGGTTTAGAGTTTGGACGATGTTTATTCGAAGTTCCTTCGTTGTAGTTAGAAATATTTTCCGCGAGTGTTTTCTTGGCCCGCTGCAATAAGGATTCCACGGCCTTAACCGATAGCCCCATGATTTCCGCGACCTCAGCCTGAGGCCTACCTTCGAGCCGTGCAAGTATTACAGCAGTTTGTTGATTGTCGGGAAGACCGCCAATGGCTTGCATCACCCTATCGTCCAATTCCCTTTCCAACATGGCACTATCAGCCGATGTAGCACTATCGCCTCTGGCTTGTTCCGCTTCCCAAACACCAAACAGAGAAATCACTTTTCCCCATCGTTTTTTACGCTTGCGCGCTTTGAGATGATCGATACACTTGTTGACGGCGATGCGATAAATCCAGGTACTTACCTTTGAGCGTTTATCAAATTTATCCAAGCCGAAATAGACCGAGACAAACACTTCTTGGGTGATGTCTTCGGCGTCTTGCGCTGAATTTACGTAACGAAGAGCTAGCCGAAAAACAGCGTCTTTATGTGCTTCGAAAAGTTTGTTAAAGGAATTCAATGACAAGCGCTGACCAATTGAGACAGCAAGAATACATCAACAAACCACAGTACCCTATTTGGATTCCATGCGAATGAGCAAGTCAAATTCCTCAGGTGTTTCCAAGTTTGCTCCACACGACTTGAGGTAGTAATGCGTGGCCAAATCCTCGGGCATGATTGCCTGGCAGCATTTGAGGCATTCAATGGCCTTCGGCAAATTGCGTGTCTCCATCCATTGGAAGGCTCGCTCCCAATGTTGCAACCATGCTTGATGAGTTTCGGATTCAGTGAAGTTCGGGATGAGCTGATAAATCTTCACGGGCTGTTCCTTCCCTTTTACAATTACGTTTCCCAATTCACGGAAACGAAGCTCTTTGCTGCTTGTGGCCGCTCGCGTATGTTGGGAAACGATTACTTGAACATCAAAAAACTTGGTTAGCCCTTCCAGGCGCGCTCCCAAATTGACGGCATCTCCAATTACCGTATAATCGAATCTTTTATTGGAACCAATGTTTCCAATGGTCATATGGCCTGTATTGATGCCTACGCCAATGGCTATTTTTGGGAATCCCAGTTTTACATTTTCTGCATTGACTGCATTGAGATTATCGACCATACCCATTGCCACAAGACAAGCCTTCTCTGCATGATTTTGCTGTGGAAGCGGCGCACCGAAAATGGCCATGATGGCATCGCCTATAAACTTATCAATGGTTCCCTGATGTCTAAAAATAACTTCCGACATCGAACTCAAATAATTATTTAAAAAGGCTACTGTCTGCTGCGAATCGAATCGCTCCGCGAAATAGGTGAAGTCGCGTATATCTGAAAACAAAACCGTCAATTCTTTTTTCTCACCACCGAGCTTAAGACCATAACCGGGTCGAGTGATTTGCTTCACTATTTCAGGGGAAACATACGTTCCAAATGCATTTTTAAGAAAGCGAGTTCGTCGCTCGCGGATAAAGTATGCATACAAAACACTTACAATAAAGCATACGAGCGTGAGAGTCATTAGCGCAGCGATAGGCACAATGGTATGCTTATCCGGAAGCAACCACAACTCAAACAAGAAGCGGTATGCGAAATAGAAAACTACGGCAAGTAACACTCCGACAATCGGATGTACCCGCAGGAAAACCAGTATCATGATAAACGCTAGCAATAGATAAACCAACCGTATCTGGTATGCATCAGGTTCATGTAGATAAGCTCCATTCATTAAATTCAAAAAAGCGGTGGCGTGTACTTCCACTCCAGCCATTTTATCGTCGCGAGAGGGCACAGTCTTCAAATCCTGCAAGCCGGAAGCGCTAGCACCTAGAAACACGTATTTCCCTTCGAAGAACTCAGCCGGCATCAATTCATCCCAAACCTTGTAGTAGGAGATGTATCGGAATTTCTCCTGATTACCCAACCAATTCAAGCGAAAAGAACCATCTGCTTTTAGCGGAACCAATAAGCTATCTGCATATTGAAGACCACGCTTAGTTACAACTACTTCACTCAATGGAATATTCTTCGCATCGAGCATCATATACACCGGAAAATTGGCCACTGCTTTGGATGCTTCAACACCATTTGATAGAGCACTAACGGCTTGATAATAGCGCACGGTTCCATCGGAGGATGATTTCACGCTAATACCTCCAACCTGTTTTGCCACATTCGAAAATTCACTAATCGGCAATACAGGTCGATTCCACCTTTGCAACCGGGTTACATCGGAATCACAATGCAAAAGTGAAAGTTCAGCTGCTCGATTGAAATCACCCTTCAATTCGCGAGAATCTTCATCGAAGAATGCCAAGTAAACCAAGTCTGCAGAATCGATTGCAGCAGCAAGTGTATGATCGGTACTCATAGCACCAGCCACCTCGCGTGCATTGGTTACACCCGCGGCCTCCATTTCTCCAATATATGCTTCACTAAGACTATCACTTTCGGTATATAAGTAATCGATTGCAATTGCCTTCGGATTACCGGATGCGATGTAATTAATGACTTTGGCATCGTGGCTTCTAGGCCACGACTGACTGCGCCCCAATTGAGCAATGCTGTAATCATCGATATCGACGATGACTACATCTTCGGGCTTCACCAATGAATGATCGAGATTCACACTGCGTATGTGATATGACAAGTCAACCACTTCGTCATCCATGGCCTCAAGCGGTGATCGCACCATGTTGGACGAAGCAAACACGAGCAACTCAACAATTACAACACACGCTGTTGCCAGCAAAAAAGCAGCTAGTGCATTGCGAACAATTCGCCGAAAGAAATTCAGTTGACTCATGTCAGATGCTGGTTACTGAAGCAATTCAAGAACCTTTTCAGCATCCGCCTTTAATGAATCGTTGGCATAGATGATAACAAAACTCTTAAAAATTTCGCGGGCTTTTATGGGGTTGTTTGACATGATGTAGCAATGACCCAATGCGAAATAAGCATACTTGGTATTTTCCGCTTTCGGATTCTGATCGATGTATGCATGCAAGCCCGGAATGGCTTGCGAATAGGATTTTTGCTCGTAAACCGAAAACGCCTGTTCGAAGGTGATGATGCCCTCCCTTTTCCAGTAAACCTCCTCCGGTTCTGATTGCTCTTCATTGTCGCGACGAATTCCACCTTCTTCACTTTTCGTGTTACCGATTCCGCTTTTGAATACGTTCATGAAATCACCAAATACACCCTCGGTAGCTGATTTCGTGTTGCCGCTGCTCGCTAGTGCCAGTGCCTTAACTTCCACCTTCGAGTTGGGGCCTACCACACTCGTGGTGCCGTTGACCCATTTAATCTCGACCATCGCCTCTGCAGATGTTTTGATCCACTGATTGCGCTTTAGGGGTGCCTTAATCTTCGCTCGAACCCACGTGGGATCTTTACCCAACTCCACCTTTCCTTCATAGTACGTTATGTTACCGGCTGTAATTGTATCGGACTGGGCAAAGCCGGATTGCATTGCCATTAGAAATGCGAAAAAGAAGACTAGTGTTTTCATTGGATTTGTTTTTTTAATTCCTGGTATATATCAGATATGCTCGAATCAAGTTTTACTGCCTTATCAAATTGCTCGCGAGCTTTCGCTTTGTCGCCTAATTGCAAATGCGCTTTGCACAAATTCACGTGTATCTGCGCATCGCGATCATCTAATTGACACGCCAATTCATAATTGGCAATTGCCTTGGTATAGCTGCCCTGCAAAAAATCAATATTTGCAATGTTATTGATGACGATGGCACTTTCCGGAGTCATTTCCAACGTCTCGGCGAATATTTTTCGTGCCTTCTCGTACTGCCCGGTTTGGGTCAACAGTGTGCCGTATTCATTTCGAACAAAGGTATTTTGAGGTTCCGCCTGGCAGCGGGCAGCCAACTCATCAAGTGTATTCTGCTTTGTCTTTGTAACAAACTGAACAACAAACTGACGATACTCTTCTTTTGTCTTATTATCTGCAGGCACATCCACAAACAATCCTTTTGGTTGGTAACTCGCAGGCTTGTAGAGGCTCCATGCATCTGCAAAAGGGATAAGTTCGGGGAAATGACCGGCCTCCAACTCCCTGTAGTATCGATCGGCAGCGGCTTTCCATGCCTGAAAAAATCCGGCTGTGCCAATTTTTGTCGCCTCAATGGGGATCCAAACCCTGTCATTCATTACAATCACATCGGTTGGCAGAAGGCCATTATTAGTCATATCATTGGGCTTAATGCCACAATCAAAAGCAGCCATTACGTGACCCGGAACATCGATGTATGCACACGGCACTCCCCCATTTTCCAAAAGCGAAGCATATAAAGCCACCAAATCATCGCAATCACCACCCTTGCGCTCGAAGGTTTCAAGTGGAAACTGCAAAAAATCTTTGACTTCTGTGCGCACTGATAAGCTGGAATACCCTTGATTGGGATCGCTGCTGTATGCAAGATCGGATTGATTCAACAACGTATAGAGCTGACCCGCTTTTAATACGGAACGATTGACGCCGAACTTGGGCATGCCCTTAAATACCTGATCTGCTCGTTTATTATAGTCGACAAGCATTTCACTTCCCGGAGCAATGAATGATGCCATTCTCCTTTTGTCGGACCATATGATGGCATTGCGACCGTTGAGGACAAAAGCACCTGACTTGCGCACAGTCTGTTCCAACCCGTTGTGGGTATAAACCACCACCACTTCCATTTGCAGATTAACGGCTTCTGTATTCTCCAAAATTGATTCAGCAAAAAGCACTGGAAAACGAATAAGTGAATTGCTTCGGGTAATAATAGGAATGCAGTTTACCTGTGTCGGCGACGACATCACCTCCGGACAGAAAACAGTAATAGACGATGGGGTGATTACAGCATCGGTATTGTTCGTCACAATAAACTCTCCGGCAGGGAGCTGATGAACATCTGAATAGTTTTTGTATATACTGGGGAATATTTCGTTGACCAGCACATCTCCCAACGACAAAGGAGTTGAGTTTTGTATGTTTTCGGTTTGCAACTGACGGGCAGAGGCCAAAGCCTGTTGAAAGCGCTCATCAGGACTTAAAGCAATCGCTCTGTTGTAATACTGGATAGCGTTATACATGCGCCCCAATTGAATACATGCATTCCCGGCGATGTAGTGATTTTCCGCTGTCGTCTCCTGCAACTTAACGAGTCGTTGCGCAGCAACTAAGGAAGATTTATAATCCTGGAGTTGATCTGTAATCTGTGCTATCGCGTTCAGAATTCGCAATCGCTCAGCGGGCAGGGAATCAATGAATTGCTTATTTCTTTTTCCCTGTCCCACCTTGGCAATCATTTCATCTAGGTATTGAATTGACAAATCATAGTACTTTCTCGCTTGTGATACCTTGCCGGAAGCGAAATATGCATCAGCGAGATATATGAAAGTCTGTTTCAACGACGGGTCTTTCGAAAGCACCTTTTCCAATTGGAAGATTGCCTCACTACTGTTTCCCTTTAACAATGCAATGCGCCCAAGGAGCAGAGTGTATCCAGGCACCTCGTCTTTGCCCTGCATCAATTGCCGAAGTGCATCGTAGGCCCCATCAAACTTCGATTCCTGAATGAGCACTTCGATAAGGGATTCCCTGGCTGTTCTATTGGCAATATCAAGTCCGAGAATTGTCATGTATTCGGCTTCTGCCCCGGCGAGGTTGCCTTGCGCGGCAAAAGCTTTAGCCAATTCCAATCGATAGGCCAGCTGAACTTCCTTCGACATGTTGGAAGAAGATGCGCCAAGCTCTGCGGTTGCCTGCATTTGAGCTTCATCGAATTTACCAAGTTCATTCATTGCAGCAAGTAGAATTAGATGCGAAGCAAAGTACGATTGCTCGGAAGACTTCAACAAATTATAGGCATCGCGAGAATTCGCTAGTGCTTCCTCTAAAATGCTTCTCAATTCAAGCGCTGAGGTTTCCCGTATACTTTTGAACTTATATAATTCGAAAAACGAAAAACCAAGCGCGTAGCTGTATTGAGGATTCTTATCCCACTCAATTAACTTCTTCTGCACCTTGATTGCATCGTTGATGCTATTTAGGTTTTCCTGAAGAGACAAGACACGGGCAAGCGTATCAGCCGTCTCGAGGTAAATTTTCTTCAGCGAAAGATTGTTCATATGCACCTGCATATCACCAATAACCTTATTAATCTCCCGCTGATTTACCCATTGAGTGTATCCAGCCATTACGGCATCGCGGTACTTGCTTGTAACCAGCGATGATTTTGGTGCCAACTTATAGGCCTCCTTTACATACGAAAGAGCCAACTCGATATCCTGCCGAAGGAGAACTTCACTCGACACCTCCGCCATTCTGCGCGCAATGTGCTCTGTCATTCCCGATTGACTACCCATTGTTTCCAAGGTAAGTATCCAAGAACCCAGTGCCTCTTGATACTTATGAGCATGAGCCATTGCCTCGGAGTAATGGAAGTAATCTTCAAAGGTCATTGCTGCATCTGAAAAGTCGCTCCAGCTCAACGCAACGAAATTGTAGCGATACAATTCTTGATCGGTGGGAGACTGCTTTAACACAAAGGAACTACCGTCCGTTTTATACACCACTGAATCACCCGTGGCCGTGTGTCGTGTAAGACCATAGGCAACCACTGCCTTCGATTTAAGTTGAGAAAAGTTAGCAACCAATTTGCCGTCAATTACATCAAATTTCATATCACCTGAAGGCATGGGCGGGGGAATCAAGTAGTGAAACACTTTTTGCGATTCGCCGCCATCCTGTGTCAGATAAATATTTAGTGTTCTTGAATCCAAGAACATTTGATCGACATCTCCAATGGACAGTGCATCTTTACCTGGATGACCGATGGAGTATACCAACAAGGGCTCGAACTCCCAGGCATAGACTTCTATTTGATGATTCGATCGGTTGTACACATGAATATGATCAAGGGGATCCACATAAAAACCACCAATTGCACCCGGTATACCGCCCGGTTTCCCGGGTCTTACCCTTAGTTGTTTTTCCGCCGTTGGCCAGCCTCCGCTTCCAACGCGCAGAATGGCATTCAAATCATCATCCCACACATACAACTGATCCTTTGAATCACAATCGATGCGAACAGGAGATAATAAAGTCGAATTGGTTTCAGACGTTATCTCCTTGACAAATTGTCCCTGAGCATTCCACTGCATCAGGCTTCCTCTTGCTTTATCGGCCACAACCAAATTGCCCGAGTTTTGAATAATGATATCCAGTGGATTCTTGAGCTTATCGCGAATTTCTTTGCCCATACGTCGCAACAAACTTCCTCCCGTATCGAACATGAGAATTTCGCCTGAGCCTCTATCGGCCACATATAAATTACCCATTGTGTCGCACGCCACGGCAGCCGCTTCCTTGATAATACCTGATATGGTGAACACATCCACCTCCGACGTATCCCGATAGGCTATGACCTTTGCCCGATTGTCGGTCGGAATCGTATAACGTAACCCTGTGGAGGAAACCGCCAAATCAAACACAGGCTTGCGACGCGTCGATGAATCAATCATCTTTATTCGACGGGAAGGCTGTTTTTTGAATGGCTTGAGTTGATCCATTTCGAACGTTTGAACAACATTCGTTTCTTCATCGAGAACTCCGACGCACTTGATGCTTCCATTTGCGCTGGATAACCTAACGGCTTTTTTAAATACTCCATCACTGGAATCGCCCTTTGAACCCATTCTTCCGACAAGATCACCAACCCGATTAAAATGATAAGCAATACAGGTTTTTGCGTCGAGCACGAAGAAATCGCCATTCTCCATTACCGCCATGGCAACCGCATCCTTCAACACTACATTCTTGCGTGTTCCCAAAGCAGCATTTGTATTAGCGATATTCCCTTCATCACTAAACACAATGACAGTTGGTCCTTCTTCCTCGAGCACATACAACTCATCTGCTCCGTTCATTCCAATCGCCAATGGTCTGTTGAACGGAAGAGGGCCGCTAATCCAAGTTATGTATGCACCCTCGGCAGAGTAAACGTCTACCACATTGCGAGAACGATTTAACGCATAGCACAGTCCCTTCGAATCGGTTACCAAACCAATTATTTCGCCCAATTGACCGATATTAGAACCCACTGCACCCATTACAACCGCATCGCCCTTTGGGGGAATTTTGAAAATATGCCCGGGTTTACTATCGTAAACAAATAGATTGTTGAATCGGTCGACAGCTATGTGTCTGGGAGAACGCAATTCTTGCTTTCCCGTGGTAGTCTCAAATGATTTAATTATGCGCAGCAATCCACCATCCTCACCTATTACAAAGACGCAAGCATTTTCCTCATCCAAAACATACATCTGACGGTCAGAGTTATAGGCAAACTCAACAAACACAGGATCACTTTGAAGAATGATTTGGGGCACTTGGCCTGCAGCTTCCAACCGAATTTGCTTGGCTGAAATGCTGCTTTTGAATTCATAGCGCTGCGCGAAAGCAAAAACGCTTACCAATAAGCAAGACGCTGACAACAAGATATACTTGAACAAATGTGACATGTTTAGGATTCACCAATGAGTGAAAAATACAACAAAAAAAAGTATAGTGTATAAAACAAAAAAAAGCGAGCTCAATAGAGCCTCTGTCGCTTGATGAGATACTCGATGAGCACCGGGTTGAAGCCTGCTTGAATATCTGCCTCCACAAAATCCACCTTGTACTGTCCACACTTGAGCTTTAGATCGCGGCGAAAATCGGCCATACGCTGCACATACGTGTCACGGATATCGGCCGGATTCACCTTAATCTGCTCACCACTTTCCATATCGGTAAAGGTGTAAGGCCTGTTTTCAAAATCGAAATCCACCTCCTTCTTCTGATCCACCACATGAAACAAAATCACATCGTGCTTTCGGTGACGAAGGTGCTGAAGGGCAGTAAACAATTCCTCTGCTTTCGCAGAATTATCGAGCATGTCACTGAAGATTACGACCATCGATCGCTGATGAATACTCTCGGCAATTTCATGCAGTGTATCGGTAACCAAGGTAGTTTGCTTCGCATCCACATTCACCGTATCGAGTAGTTTCTCGAGCTCCGAATAGAGGTAGTTGTGATGCGATTCGCTGGCGCTAGCTCGCGTATTGACACGAATACCATCGGCAAAAACAGTGAGCCCCACAGCATCCCGCTGGCGCTTCAGCAATTCAATGAGTGCTGCGGCGGCGTATACCGAAAACTTGATCTTGTTGAACTCAGCTCCGTTGGGATCAACCCCGTGTGGAAAATACATCGAGGCCGATGCATCGATGAGGATATGGCACCGTAAGTTGGTTTCTTCTTCGTATCGCTTCACGAAGTATTTATCGGTTCGTGCGAGCAGTTTCCAATCGAGGTGACGTGTGCTCTCGCCGGTGTTGTATTGTCTGTGCTCGGCAAATTCTACCGAAAAACCGTGAAACGGACTCTTGTGCAAGCCCGTAATAAATCCCTCCACAGCCTGCTTGGCAAGCAACTCAAGTCGTCCGAGTGACTGTAACTTTCTGCGATCAATGTTTATGGGCATAAGGGCAAAAATAAGCCTTCGGCAGACTCTACCGATTCCTGAGAATGTCTTTTCGAAAGATTAGGAGAGTCGAATTTTCAACACATCGCGGAGCATGAGCACCGCGTGTTTCCAAAATACCACGGAACTTTGTCCGGCGTTGCGAAACTCGGCCGACACTGTTGCCATCTTCATGCGCCGTTGCTGCGCCCTGTGCAGCCATTCGATATCGGCAGCAAAACCATTCAACTTCGATTCAGGGAAAATGACTGTTACGCAACCATCACGAAAGCCCTTGATACCGCATTGGGTATCGCCCATGCGCTTGAGCATGATAAGATCAACCATAGCTGAAAACACCCAACTTCCGAGTCTGCGAATAAAAGGCGTCTGCGCGAAGTAATCAGACTTGCGGCGATCGCCCGCCACTACTTGAACCTCCGAATCCTTTTCAAAAACAGTGAGCATACTGTTTACGGTATTGTATTGGAACGGAATATCGGCATCGGTAAAAATGCGCACCGCTCCGGTGGCTGCTTGCATGCCTGTGCGAACAGCCGCTCCCTTGCCCAGGTTGGTGTGGTGATGAATGAGAACAAGGCGATGAGCTTCGCAAAACTGCATCAATTCGCTTTTTTGACCAGAACCATCGTTCACGATGATTGTCTCCACTTCATGACCTGATTGCTTCAAAAAATGAAGAAACGGAGGGAGCTCACGCATGAGCTCATCGGCATTGTTGTAGCTGGGAATGATTAAACTGAATTGCACCTACCTCGAATAGTTCCTGTTGTTCAACGACTCATTTTCGTTGCGCAAGATGCGACAATTCATCGACAGCGGCCGCATCAAAAAAGAATTTATTTGAATGCTCTGCCCCTGGATTAACTTATTCTCGATGGCCATCGAAATAGCAGTGCATTCAGGCTGAATATTCAGCGTATACTCGACGAGCGCAGCGGTTCCACGCATTCCCACCACACGCTTACCCATAAATTCTGTTTGATAATCGATCACCTTTTGCGAAGCATCGTATTGAATAAACTCCACCACGGTACGAGGTATTAAATCGCGCGAGAATTCACTCACCCAAAACGAAACTGCCACCGTGTCTGTTCGCCATTCGGGCAAGCAGACTTGCTGAAACAACTTGGTCCAACCGTGCGGGAAACGAACCGTATGGGTCGTATCGGCATAAACAAATCGACGCAAACTGTCATTGCTCCACTCTCCATTTGCTCCATACACGCAAGCACTTCGCAGGTCGCGCGCTCGTTGTTCATTCAAGCGCTGTGCGTCTTCAAAAGCTGATAGTGGCATTGCGTACCAAACAAACTTCCCGTCTGCAAACAACGAATCGGCCATTGTGAGCAAGGTTCGATGGCGGTCACTGAGCCGTTCCATATCGGCGAGCACAAGCAAAGGTCTGCTATCCCGTAAATGATCGATGATGGCCGGTGTTTCCATAAGTTCCCATTCCATGGCACACGACAAAAACGATTCGCTCAGCGAGGTGCGCGACATGACAGAAGCCGTGGAGGGTAATCCCAATGCATACGATGCATCGTAGAGTGCGCGCATGGCATCATCGCTTGCAGTGAACCCGATATTCTCTGAACCGATGTGCACGTAGGGTAACGGATGGATGGCTTGATACTTCGACGCATCTATGGCAGCGTACTTTTCTGTATTGCCCGACAAGGCAGTTTCGCGTTTATTGGTTATGCGCTTGCTTACGCTCGACATGCGGGCGTGACCTTCAACGAGGAGTAATACGGCCACTGCAGATGCGATGACATGTTTCCATCGGTTGTTCGTGAGAGCGCGAAACAATGTAGCAAACACGAAAATCAACAATGGATAAAAGGCCACAAAAGCAAAGCGACCAATGCCTCTGAACTGCTGCACAGGACCGAGCTTATACAGCAATGCTTCGAAACCGACGTTGAACGGAAACGCAAAAGAAACCAACACGCAAAAAGTACCTGCCACTGCAAGTGCAAGCAAGGCATTCACTGCAGGGCCTGATGGAAATTTCCGATATACAATTGGCGCTTTCAGCAAAAACACAACAACCGCAGCCAACAGCGTAGATAGTCCGAGGTAAGCCAATCCCTCCCACTCCAGTGCGGCAGAAGGTTTTAAAAAAGCAAACCAGCTTTCATAGGGCATTCCGAATGGATAGAAATAGCTCCAAAAGGACGAGCGAAAAATGAGGAAGCCCCACGGAATAGCCGTGCGATCGGTCACCTCGCTGCTTGCATGCATGAGTGTTTGCAGCAGAATGAAAGGCACGGCAAACATGAGCACCGATTGCACGAGGAAACGCGCCTTGTTCGGTATGCCCGAACGAAACAAATACACAAGCGCGAAAGCCGCCATAAGCGCCGCAGCAAAAAACAGGTAATACAACTGCACCAGTCCCAGCAAGAAAAGGACAATAGCAATTCCCGTTGCCTTCATCCATCCGTTTCGATCGCCCGATTTCAAATCGTCGAAATACCGCAACAATAACCACAATACAAGAGGAATTGCCCACAAGACTGATAATGCAAAATGCCCACCCAGTCGCTCCCATTGTTGCGAGAGCATTACGATGCCTAGGCTATAAACACTCGCATAGACTCCTGAAACACCCAGACGCAGCAAGATCAAATACACTAGGAGAGTGGCCACGATTGCGCTGCTTAGCATGAACACGTTCGTAACGCCTATCATGGCATCGGAGCCACCCAACCGGCGAGCAGTATTGCTCAACAACGGCTGACCACCGGTAAAAAAAACGCTCTCGCCGAAGGGATAGTTCAACGACTGTTGCCGCCAGTCAGCAGTGTCGTAACGCGCATGCCAAGCCGTTTGGTAATAGCCTTGCAGCCCGTCGCCCGATGAAGTGAAGAGGTAACTGTCGGGTGCGCGCCAAATGTCGCCGAAGTAGAACCACGACACCAAGAATGCGCACACCAGCGTGAGCCATAGTGAGCGATTAGCCCGCATTCGTTCGCTTTTCAATTCGTATTTCGATGAATTTACTCACGGGTGTTTTGCTTCGATCGGCAAAGCTGTCGATGGGCACCAGGCAATTCGTTTCCGGAAAATACGTAGCGCAGCATCCGCGCGGAATATCAAACTTAATTGCATGAAACTGCTCGGCTGAGCGTGTTATGCCGTTGTATTCTCCTATAAGATTCACCAATTCGCGTTGATCTAAAAACATCGCCGCCATATCCTTTTCATTCATCAGTACCACACGCCGTTCGTTGCGAATGCCGCGGTACCGATCGTCGAGGCCATAGATAGTCGTGTTGTATTGATCGTGGCTGCGTATGGTCATCATCACCAAATGTCCGGGGCGCACATCGATTGCAGGAAGTTCATTTATCGTAAACAGCGCCTTACCGCTGTTCGTTGTGAAGCGCCCCTCACGTGGACCGTTGGGCAGATAAAACCCATCGGGCTTGCGCACGCGCTCATTGTAGTTTTCGAAACCAGCAATGGCACCTTCAATGTGATTCCGTATCACGTCGTAATTGTCGCGCGCGGCCAACCAATCGATTGGCTTGTTTGAACCGAGGAGAGCGGCTGCCAGATCGCACACGATCGCAGGTTCACTGCGCAGATGGACAGACGCTGGCTCGAGGCTTCCCTGTGAACGAGATACAACACCCATGGAATTCTCCACGGTCACAAATTGTTCACCGCCTACCTGCACGTCGCGCTCGGTGCGACCCAAGCAAGGCAAGATGAGTGCCCGATTGCCGGTTACTACATGCGCCCGGTTCAGCTTCGTGGAAACCTGCACAGTGAGCGGAACCTTTTGCATGGCTTTGCCGGTGAACTCACTGTCGGGCGTGGCCGAAATAAAATTGCCCCCCATAGCGATGAATACTTTCACCTTATGCTCATTCATGGCCTCAATGGCTTCTACTGTATCGTAGCCATGCTCGCGTGGTGTTTGAATATGAAAGTAACTATCGAGACGGTCTAAAAATTCAGGCTTCGGTTTTTCGTAGATGCCCATGGTGCGATCGCCTTGCACGTTGGAGTGCCCGCGCACCGGACACAACCCTGCGCCCTTGCGCCCTACCGCTCCGCGCAACAGATGCATATTTACCACCTCGCGTATATTGTTTACAGCATGCTTGTGTTGTGTAAGGCCCATAGCCCAACACGAAATGATTTTATCGTGATGAATGAGTAGCTGCGCCACCTCCATCACTTGCTCCTCGGGAATACCACAGTCAGACAAGGCCCGAGCGCGATCAAGCGACTTCAACTCAGTGAGGAAAGCTTCGAAATCGTTCGTTTGCTTTTGAATGAACGCATGGTCAAAAACGCTTCCCGGCTCGTGTTGTTCGGCCTTCATCATTTCATACATGAGCAGCTTCATCAAAGCAATGTCACCGCCAATTTTCACCTGCAAAAAATAGTCAGCGATTTTAGTTCCGCCCTTCAAAATATCGAGCGGACTTTGCGGGTCAACGAACTTCGTGGTGCCTGCCTCGGTCAGCGGATTGATGTGCACCACCTTGCCACCGCGTTGCTTGCACTTCTGCAAAGCCGACAACATGCGTGGATGGTTGGTGCCCGGGTTTTGTCCGATGACCAGCACCACTTCCGCGTCGTAAATATCTTCGAGTGTAACGGTTCCTTTACCGATGCCAATGGTTTCGCCCAGGCCTACTCCACTGCTTTCGTGGCACATGTTGGAGCAATCGGGCAAGTTATTGGTGCCATAGGCGCGCACGAGCAGTTGGTAGAGAAAAGCCGCTTCGTTGCTGGTTCTTCCCGAGGTATAAAAAACAGCCTCGTTGGGCGAGCACTGTTTCAGTTCATCGGCCATCATCGCATATGCCTTTTCCCAGTCGATGGGTTCGTAGTGCGATTTGCCCGGAGCCAGATACATAGGCTGAGTGACACGGCCGCTCTTGCCAATTTCGTAATCGCTCCATTGGCTCATTTCCTCCACACTGTGCTTCGCGAAAAACGCAGGATCGCATCGAAACTGCGTTGCTTCTTCGGCCACGGCCTTAGCTCCATTTTCGCAATACTCGCCCAGTTTGGAGCGATGCGCAGGTTCGGGCCAGGCGCACCCCGGACAGTCGAAGCCATCGCGTTGATTCATTTTAGACAGCACCTGCAAGCCCTTCCACAAGCCTATTTCGTGCGCTATGTGTTGCATCGATACCGTGAGGGCACCTATGCCCGCCGCTTTACCCGGAAGAGGTGTCAATTTCAAACCCGTGAGTTTGGCCGGCGGCGTAATTTGTACCGAACGCACTGAAGTCATTGTGTCAGACATACGGAGAGAATTTGTGGGTGAAAATAAGTACTAATTAAGAAGGACGAAGGACGAAGGACAAAGGACGAAGGACAAAGGACGAAGGACGAAGTACGAAGGACGGTTGTGTCCAACTCTTTGATCACATCTTGCTGTGCCAACACAACAGTAAAACTTTCAACAGCCACACTGGCCGCACTCCCCTCTCCTGTGGAGAGGGGCTGGGGGTGAGGCCTTGGGCGAGTGGCGAGTGAGTGACGGATTGGTCAGGCCGCTGCTTCAATTTAATAATAGAGATGCCACTTTCAAGGAGTCTTTAAAATCGTTGACTTTGAAAAGTAAGAGCAACGTCACTCGCCATGGCTTCGGCTTGGCTCAGCCCAAGTCGCCACTCGCCACTCATCATTCGCCATTCTCCCCGTAAGTTTGCCCCATGACCACCAACCTCACCCACCTCACCTCCGAAGT
>CAMBPD010000047.1 GCA_945869405.1 Chryseobacterium gleum
CTTATTTTCAAGTCTATGCTGCGTTTGCTTTTCACCTTATTGTTGTTTTCCGGAATAGAGATTTATGCATTTAAGGGTTTACGCATGACGTTGGCGGGTTTAGATCCGTTTTGGCGAAAAGCTTTTTTAATTGCGTTTTGGTCGACCACCGTGATAGCCTACGGCACGGTGGTTTTCATGATGATGAATTGGACGAGTAGGCACCAGTGGCAGGGACCTCGTGCATACACACTATTCAATTTTGCTGTTGGTTTTTTCATTATTGCGGTCTCCTCCAAGCTTGTATTTGGGTTGTTTCATTTGATGAATGATTTTGCCAACGGTATAAAGTGGCTTGGGGTAAGGTTTTTCACACAGCCGGCAAGTGAGTCTCATGAAAAGATGACCCGAATTCAGTTTTTCAATCAAATGGGTTTAGGAGTCGCCGCGGTATGGGCAGGCAGTATGCTTTACGGTGTAACGAGAGGGAAATACGCCTACCGAGTTCTTTCCGAACGTATTGTTTTCCCCAATCTACCTGAAGCATTCGACGGCATTCGTATCGTGCAGATTAGCGATTTGCACTTGGGAAGTTTCAATGAAGCTTTTGATGAAGTGCAGCCCGGCTTCGACCTCATAAATTCTCTCGATGCAGATTATGTTTTTTTCACGGGCGATATGGTCAATAACTTCTCGAATGAGGCAGAGCCATGGATCGAACGAATGGCAGGAATTAAAGCTCGTCGGGGGAAATTCTCCATACTGGGAAACCATGACTATGGGGATTACGCGATGGGCAAAGAGCCCGAATTGAAACGGCAGAGCCAGGAGCGCCTCTTTCAAATTCATGAGGAATCGGGGTTCCGACTTCTACGCAACGAGAACGTGACCCTCGAAAAGGACGGACAGTCTATTCGGCTGTTGGGCTGCGAAAATTGGGGAGTAGGTTTCCATCAACACGGTGATTTGGCCAAAACAATGGCAGGCACTTCCGGTGATGACTTCAAGATTTTACTTTCACACGACCCTACGCACTGGTCGGAGCAGGTGCTCAAGCAAACCAATGTATCACTCACCTTCTCGGGGCATACTCACGGTGCGCAAATGGGTGTGGAGTTGCCACAGTTTGGTATTAAGTTAAGCCCTGTTTCGTTTCGTTACAAACGCTGGGGTGGTCTCTACCAAGAGGGAAATCAATACTTGTACATCAACCGCGGGTTTGGGTTCTTAGCCTTTCCAGGCAGGGTAGGTATGGCTCCCGAAATCACGCTTATTGAGCTGGCAAGGGGGTAGTCTGGAGCGTGTGTTTTTAGCAATTGACGACTGTTTGCTCTGCTTTACTTGCCATTGTATTTTCGCGCCATGTTTGCCGGATTGCTTCAAAACTTTTCCAACGCCTTTGGAGGGTTGAGCAGGTCTATTTGGTTGCTGGCACTGGCGCAGCTTATCAACCGAAGTGGCTCAATGGTCATTTTTTTTCTAGCGGTGTATCTGAAGGATGAACGCATGCTCGGCTTGGCTCAGGTAGGAACTGTTATGGCGTGTTATGGTATCGGTGCTTTGGTGGGCGTTTATATAGGTGGGCGACTTACGGATAAAGTTGGCCACCACCCTGTAATGGTAGCGAGCCTGTTGGGTGGATTTGTTTTGTTTTTGGTTGCCTCACAAACAACTGCGTTTCTACCCTTGTGTGTGGTAATGTTTCTGCTCAGTGCCTTTGGTGACGGGTTTCGTCCTGCGGGCATGGTGGCTATCTCGCACTACAGCACACCCGAGAACTATACCCGCTCTGTTTCGCTCTATCGATTGGCCATTAATTTAGGTTTTGCTATTGGTCCGGCCATTGGCGGATTACTTGCAGCTATCGACTATCAATGGCTTTTTTGGACAGATGGTGCAACATGCCTGATGGCATCCGTGTTTGTGTATTTCTACCTCGGTTCCGATTCCATGCCGTTAGGTCATTCAAAGCAGGTGGTAAGCAATGAAAGCGTCGAAGTTGTGCGCTCTCCTTGGCGTGATAGAGCATACCTCTTGTTTCTCCCTATGGTGACGATTTATGCAATGGCCTTTTTACAGCTGTTCAGCACGATGTCGATTTACTACAAAAACCACGAAGGATTTTCTGAAGGACAGATTGGTGCCATCCTAGCACTAAACGGTCTGCTTGTTGCGGCTGTAGAACTAGTTCTCATTTATAAAATAGAACGAAGAGGCAGTGTGTTCAATTGGATAATACTCGGTGCGTTGTTGCTCACTCTGAGCTATGTACTCATTTTGTTTTTACACGGATTTCTGTGGTTTCTTTTCATTATCGTCTTGGTTTCCTTTTCCGAAATGTTGGTGATGCCATTTACCAATACCTTCATGAACAATAGGGCAACAAAGGCAAACAGAGGTCAGTATGCCTCGCTTTATGTGATGGCTTGGTCGGCTTCACATGTCTTTACTCCGTTGCTTGCTACTTGGGTGATGAGCGAGTTGGGCTACTCTTCGCTTTGGTGGCTGATGATTGGCTTTACGCTGGTTGTCGCAATTCTCACTTTGTTGTTGCAAAAAATGGTTAGGCGTTAGCTGTTATGCTGCTTGAAGATGCCTGATTTTGAGGCTTTATTCCCAATTGGAATACTATATTTCTCGTTGCCTATTTTTTTCACATCGACATTCGCAGACAAATGATTATCGATGACCGTAATTTTTATGCATACAGCAATTTTCGTGGGTGCTGGTGGTCGACCATTTGATGAGTCCATTTCCTCTGATGTGAAAACATTTGTGCACACTGTGCTCCACTACAAGGGAATCAAGAGTTTGTTGGTTTGCGTGCAACCCGATCATGTGCACATGCTCATGCAAGTGCCCGATACAGTCAAAGTTCTTTCAACATTGGAAACCCTTCGCTATTGGTTGTCAGATTTCGTTGGGAGGCACTCATCGCAACCTCCGTTTGTGTGGGATGAGCGCATGTGGATCGTATCGAAGTCGCCTAGCGATGTGCCTGCCATGGAAAAGTACTTTCGAAGGCAGGAACTCTATCATGCTGTGTGCAGCATAGAGCAGGAGTGGCAGGACATGTTGGACATGGAGGAAATTGAGCCGGCGAGCTGCATCACTGTTTTCTGATGATATGTTCTGGTGGATGAAGGAAGTATTTCGCTTGTGATTAGCACGATTTACTCTCTGAAGTTCTATGGACTGAACCAATCAAATGCATACTTGTTTTAAGGTTGTGATTACAGTAATTATTTCAACCAACCGCCAAGACAGCAACACCTCTCGAGTTGCAGCCATTATCTCGTCGCTTATCGAAAAGAAAGGAGAAGAGGTTCAAGTGTTGGATTTAGCGCGCCTGCCAGACGATTTTTTTCGTCCGACCATGTACGCTGAGCGATCCATTGAGTTCGTGAAGCTATTTGAACAGATGATTGAACCAGCGAGGCACCTCGTGTTTGTCATTCCCGAATACAATGGTTCCTATCCGGGTGTGCTGAAGCTTTTTCTTGATGGTTCGCCGGTGAAATCATTCTGGAATAAGCACGCAAGCATGATTGGCCTCTCGGATGGACAGGCAGGCAATATGCGTGGTCAAGATCATTTAACAGGTGTTT
Organism: Chryseobacterium gleum; assembly: GCA_945869405.1. GTDB lineage: Bacteria > Bacteroidota > Bacteroidia > Flavobacteriales_D > Sanyastnellaceae > JAIBBG01. The sequence continues at coordinate 3,588 of CAMBPD010000047.1, forward strand.
TGCATTACTTGAAAATGCATGTGCATTATCATAAACCGAAGTTATCCGGCATCTCCAAGGCTATCGATGCAGACGGCAAGTTCATCCATGAACAATACATCAAGCAACTTGAAGATCATGTTGCGTTGATTATGGCCTAGCCTCGGCTTCGCTCGGCTGCCTTGACTCGGCTGCAGATGAATACATTCGGTTTCCACCCCATTCGTGCAGTCGTGTCTAGATAGATCCTACCAAATTACATGGGCTCGTAGATGAATACATTCGGTTTCCACCCAATTCGTGCAGTCGTGTCTAGATAGATCCTACCAAATTACATGGGTTCGTAGATGAAGCTCCTTATTACCACCTCATGCTCCAGCTGATTGTTTGGCCCAAGAGAAGAGAACGGAAGAGTCCAGAAGTTCATGCGGGCATTCGTGGTTGAACCCGGAGAAGGAATCACAATCGGCATGGAGGTTTGTGCGCCATCAATCTTTACGCGTGGCGGGTGATTTAAATCGAAATCCCACGTAGCAATGGGTGTTCCTTCTGCCTTGTCGCCTTTGTAGCTAGCCCAGGTAATGAGTGTATCGGTCCAAGTGAAGGTATGGGTAGTTACTCCGCGCAATTCTTCTTCTGCAATTTCACGCTCACGTGTGCGCTCAGCGAAAAAGCCGCCAAACGAAACGGGCTGCACAGAAAAGGTAGTAGGCGCTGTGCTCGTTGAGTCGCCCCACTTCGCAAATTCGATATCCACTTCACTGTTGCCGTCGGTGTAAAACGTATTGTTGTCCCACGTAAAGAGTCCAAAAACTACGTTGTCAGAGAAGCTCATCGGATCGGCCTGAATAGTCCATGTGTAGGTACCATAGCCAAGATTGTCGCGGCCCACTACTTCCGACGAATACCATACTTCATTGTGCTTGGCAATGGTGAGGTGCAACCAACCGTTTTCATCGACCCAAACGTCATCATACAATCGTGAAAACATATTGGGACCCGGTCCCATAGGTTCCAATCCCCACTTTACATCCCATGTGCGTCCGGCAAAGGTTACCACATCGCCCACACGCCCAAGAACATCTTCCGGGTTCGATTGCTTGCAGCCCAAGCCAAGCAATACAAATACAATAAAAATATACGATTGGATTTTCATTAGGGTAGATATTGAATGGTTGCAACCTTGTCGCCAATCAGGATGTCGAATGTTCCTGCTTCTGTGACGCTTTTCAAGTCCTTATTGATGAAGGCAAGATCTTCTTTTGTTAGAGTGAAAGTATACGTTGCCGACGCTCCTGCTTTGATGAGTTGCTTGTCGAACATACGCAGTTTGCGCACAGAGGGCGTGATAGACGCCACATGGTCGCGGGTGAACAAAAGCACACTCTCGCGGGCATCGTATTTCCCCTTGTTGGCCACTTCAATGCTCACGGTAATACTGCCGCTGCCTTTGATTTCGTTCGATGAAAGTTTCAACTCACCATAACTCAATGTGGAGTAGTTCAGTCCGAATCCGAATGGCCACTCGGGTGAATAGGCCGTATTGCCAAACTTCGGGTCGAGCGTTTCACTGAACTTGTGGTCGTAGGTGAGGAGCGATTGCTCGTGCGCCGGATAGGTAAACGGAAGCTTGCCCGATGGGTTTACATAGCCCACCAGTATGCGAGCCAACGCATCGCTGCCCAAGTCGCCAGGCTGATAGGCCATGACTACGGCATTGCAAAGAGGCACAATGTCGTGTATGATACGCGGACGATTTTCAACCAAAACCAACACAATTGGCTTGCCTGTTTTGCTTAATTGCTTTACCAACTCACGCTGGGCATCGGGCATGCGCAGGTCTTCAATGTCGCCGGGCTTCTCGGTGGAAGGCAACTCACTAAGGCATACAACGATCACATCACTTGCGCGTGCCCTGGAAACTGCTTCGTCGACATTGGATAAACTGTCAAGGGTTGAACCTTCAGAAAACGTCACATTCGGATTAACGACTTCCAGCGCTTCAAAAATGGTATGGCGTGAATTATCTTCATACTGAGCGTCCGTTCCTTGCCAGGTGCGTGTCCAAGCGCCATTGATGAGCGTTAGGGAGTTAGCGGCAGGCCCACAGACAAACACCTTCGTGGTTTCGCTCAATGGAAGAACGCCGTCATTTTTTAGCAACGTGATACTCTCTTCTGCGGTTTCGCGCGCAGCTTGTTGATGCTTGGCTGAGCCAAAGTCAGGGAAGTCTTTCAGCGCGGGTGGCATCGCGTTTACAAACAACCCGAGGTCGCGCTTCATGACTAGAATACGTCGCACCGATTCGTTGAGGCGTTCCTCACTGATTTGTTTTTCCTTCACCAATTCTATCAGATGACGAGAGAACTCAAAATCATTGGGAACCATGCACATATCAATTCCTGCGTCAACTGCAGCTTTCACTGACTCTTTATTATTGGCGGTCACCTTGTGAATTTGATGCAGCTTCATCACGTCTTCCCAATCGGTTACGGCCATGCCCTTGAAGCCCATTTCATTGCGGAGCAGTTGCGTGAGAATAGCTGGATTGGCGTGTACGGGTATGCCGTTTATTTCACCGCTGTTGATCATCACACTCATGGCTCCTTCGTTGATGGCAGCTTGGAACGAGGGCATATAAATCTGACGCAATTCAATATCGCTGAGGATGGCCGGCGTGCGGTCTTTGCCCGTGCGTGCTCCGCTGTAGCCGAGAAAGTGCTTCATGCAGGCGGCTACGTGGTAGGCATCGGGTGTTGTGCTGTGGCCTTGGTAGCCGTCGATGCATGCACGACCCATAGTGGCGCATACGAGCGGGTCTTCACCATACGTCTCGAAGAAGCGCGACCAATTCGGGTTGCGGCCTACATCCAACACGGGGGAGAAGTTCCAAGGAATACCTGCAGCACGGGTTTCATAGGCAGTGATTTGCGCGCCACGTTTAACCAACTCCGGATTGAACGTAGCGGCTTGTCCCAATTGCTGAGGGAAGAGGGTAGAACCCATCATGTAATTGGCACCGTGAATGGCATCGACTCCATAGAGAATCGGAACTTTCAGTCGGCCTTGTGTCGATGCAACGCGTTGAATTTCTCCAATTATTTCATGCCATTGCTTGAGAGGATAGGCATGTCCGCCGCAGTTGAGTACAGAACCCACATGCCATTTGGTGATGGCCTCTTGCAATTTGGCGGGCTCAATGTGATGTGGTTCAACCAATTTGTAGATGCCGCCTTCACACACTACGTCGAGGTTTATCTGTGTCATTTGCCCCACCTTCTCCTCGATGGTCATCTGTTTGATAAGCACTTCGATGTCGATTGGTGAAGGTGTGAACGGCGCTGCCTTTTTCTCTGGCTTTTGTGCAGAACAGCTAAGAGAAAATAGGAATATAATAATCGTTAGGTACTGCTTCATAGGTGTTGAAAGTCTTCTTTAGCGAGTAGTATTATTGAAAAAAATACGGCCCCAAAGAGAGGGTGTGGTATGAAAACCATCTTTGTCGATGGAGTTCCAACGCGCTTGTGTCTGACGCACACTTTCTTTATCGGCCACATCTACTGCAAATTCCAAGGCATAGTCGCCGCCTTCTTTCCATGGCTCCACACCGAGTGTTTTCCAGGGAATCTTGCATTCAAACGAATAGCTATTGTTGCTAATTCGAGTTGTTTTTACTTCGGCGTTAACCGTTTCGGAGCGTGTCCAATCCCATACAGTGGGTGTTGCACTCATCCGTATCCCAAGATGTCTGTCGTCGGCATAGAAGATGGATCGTTTCGGATTCAAGCCGCTCCGCGTGCTGAAAGCAATTTCTATCGCATCGCCGTTCCAAATGTCTTTGCCTTCGCGGGTATTGATGAGTGGCGTGTCTTCAAACACAACCCCACCTATCATAAGGTATTCTGTATTGCTTGCGCAGAAGAGGTTGCCGCCTTCGACTTGAAACAGGGTATAGGCAGAATCTTTTATGTTGATGATTCCATCGAATGAGAACTCCTCAATGGTCTGCAGAGAAGCTTGCTGACGCCCGCGGGATTTGAAAGGCTCGATGCGGATATTGTCTATCGATACATTGCCGGAAGATTCAAATTGCATGATGACTTGCTTGATAGAGGAAACATCTACATCGCGAGCCTCGAACGGGAAATTCTCAAGAGGCACACGCACCGTTGTCCATTGGTCAGTAATTACTTTACCATCAATCATGGAGGGTGAAAAGCCAGACCAAGCTTGCTCGTTGTTGAAGTCTTCAAAGCCGATAGCCCATGGAAGCCCTTTCATGGGACCTGTATTGGACCGGATATCGAAGGCAATCGCCGCGCTAGTGGTAATCTGTGAAAAGTCTTTTCCGGACCAACCAGCCCATCCGATGCCCATTCCTACCCAATCGCATCCTCCGTTTGGTTTGTCCCATTGCAGACGCATGTTGTTCTCGCCACTGGAAGCTGTGCCGCTTTCGCCGCTCACCTTTATACACGATGCGTTTTGCGTATACCAAACCTCGGTGCTCAGCGATTCGTTGTAAATAGACGAGGCGCCAAGGCCTTTGAGCGGGCCTTCAGCGGGCCACACTTCGCTGTTGTATAAGGCAAGTTGTTCCATGCCGGTGCAGGCCTGAAGCAACATCAATCCGACTAAAGCTATGGTAGTGCGCATGATCATGGTTGCAGCGGTCCGCCTTGAGTAAATGTTACGTAGTCTAAGTAGGCCTGTGAATAACCAGAGGCAGGGTTGGCAAGAAACAAAATAGAGACTTGCACAAGCTTGTCGGGTTCATGCAGCCCGTTGCCGATAGGGGCCGATTCAGCACCATTTACCAGTGTCACGATGTCTTCGTATTTGCGGCTTATCGTTGACCAGCCATCGGAACCGCCAGAAATCTCAAACGCCCACAAGTCTTCTGTGCCATTGGAGTAGTTACCGTCTCCATTATCATCTTCGCGAAACTGCACGAGAATAAGACCGTTGTCTAATGCTTCAGGTTTGTAAACCATCGTGTTAAAAAACACCTCGCTCGCATTCGTGCTTAGTGGGAAGTGAGGCACATTGTATGCGCTTGCTGGCATGTCTATCATGCCTATGAGCCAGTCCCACGTCACCGCTCCGCCCATGTCATAATAGTTGTTGCCTTGCGCAGCCATTCCGTTGCTTCGCACCGAGAAGCTCATATCGGAACCCGATTGAATAAAGGGAGTCCAACCGGGATTAAGCCCCGATTCGAAATCGCTCAACACGAACCCTTGCGGCGGGCGAATAGAAAGGACCTCTAGCGTGTCGCGTAATGTGTCGATTTGGTTTTCAAAGGTGAGCAACACTTCGCACGTTTCTTGACGAAACATGGGCAATACAGTGGTGGAGCCGTTCCAATTGAAATTGACTGCAGAAGAAAACTCCTCATGGATGTGAACTGCTCCCGAGGAAAGCCCTCGCACGGATAATTTCCAATCGAGGTTCTTGCTAAATGACGCGCTGAAAAGGGTGGTTTCTCCACCAGACAAATCGAGTGAGTCATCACTTATGGTTAGCGTTTGCTCGATGAAGAAAGGGCCATAGATGTCTTCGAGATTTGGGCCATCGAACGTGTCTTCTTGTTTGCAAGCTTGCAGCAAAGCTAGCATTGCGATGAAGGCGGTATACCTTAGTTTTTTCATGGTTAGAAATTTATTTGGTAAAGAAGCATCCACTGTTTTGTGCTGTAGAGTGCTTCGTCGAGTTGATCGGTGTTGTTTAAGAACTGATAGTATTGAACGCTCAGGAAGGATTTGTCGCTGAAGCGATACTTGGCGCCTATGGAGGCAAGTTGTTCGCTTCCTTTCAAGTTCAGTTCCGTGAAGTTAAAGATTTCTTGGTTTTCATCGCGTACGCTTCTCATTTCAAATCCGTCATAAGTGAGCATTTGGAACGCAGCGAGTAAATGCCATTGCTTCTTCCATTCGTAGTCGAGACCCGCAGTCATGGTTTGTGATGAAAGGTCGATGGCGGGCACCGACTCACTTCCTTGTCGAGTTGTGCGGTCATTGCGAAGGCGCAACTGAACGCTGGCATCTCGGTCTTTTGTGCCAATGTATTGTTTCGCGTTAAAGGAAGCATTGACCTCGTAACGCTCAAAGTTGCGCAATGTGGTAGTGCCTTCTCCTCGTGTTTCTTGTCCGCGGTAGTAGGTCAATTTCCCACTTACTGGATTTTCTTTCTTATCGAACCCTGCGCTAAGAATCATTGCTTGTCGGTTTGGGGTGGCCTCTCCGTAGGGCGTGATGTTGTCGTATTGCGGAGCGAAGGTCATCAAGTTCGTTTGAAGTTGCATGGTGTAGAGTCCAGACTCACGCATGAGGTCTATCATACTAACCGGACGAACTGCTTGGTCGTTTCCAACGCGTTGGAAGGCGCTGAGCTGTCCATTGAAATTGACACGTTTGGTTTGGGCTCCCGTGCTTCGGAAGTCGGAAGACACGTATTTCAATTGTACTGCGCCTGTAACACCGTTGTTCGAATGTTGCATAGAGTACTTGGCATCGGCAAACTTCCCTTGCCACGACGGAATACTGTCGGCGTCTATTTCGCGGGTATACCATTTTGAGCGACCCGCTTCGGCATCAAGTTTATGCAGCCATGCACCGACTTTTCTGGCATAGGCAAGGGTGGTGGTTATCACAGGTTGGTGAAAGGTGGTTGTGCTTCGCGACGTTCCCGCAATGTCAAACACATTCACGTAGTTGAAGCCCAATCGCAGGTGCTCACTTTGAATCACGCTAAGGTTTATACCACTGAAAATACGGTCGTTGCTTTGGCTGAAGTCGGAAGTCTTTACCCGTGTAGCCACTGTTTTAATGCTTATTTCCTTTACCCATTTTGCAAACTCAAATCCCATCTCTGCCGAGGCTCCTTGTTGGCGCCAGCTATTGTCGTTGTTGTAAAAGTGATCGTAGTTTACCACATCTGTTTGTTGCTGCAAGAGAAAAGGAACATTGCTTATCATTTCTTGGTTGCTGTTCCACAGCGTGTAGGGGGTAAGCTTATAGTTGATGTCGCCGAGTTGGTATCTCACGATACCTCCCGCCACACCTTTTACATAGAGTTGCCTCACATCGAAGCTCACACCTGCTCCCCAAAAACCGCCGTAGTCATTGCGAATACGTACCATGCCTTGTATTTCCATTTGTGGATTGGGTCGCATGTTGATGCCAAGATCTACCAGTGTGTTTCCGCTATTCAGCTTGGCGGTAGTAACGGTGTCTTCCTCGAAGTAAGAGTTGTAGCTGTCGCCATAGAATTGAGCACGGGCCGCACCTACAAAGGTGATTTTGCGTGTGTCTTGTTGTGACAGCAAATGCTGAGTTGTCAAAACAAGGATAGAGACTGAGATTATGTGCTTGATGTTCATTGTCTATTAAAAGAAAGCTTTGAGTTCTACTATAAGTTCACGTCCTCGGAACGCATCGAGTGTATAGCTCGTGTCTTCAAAAGAGTACCAGCGGTGACGCAGGTAGAGTCGTGTGTTTTTGCCAAGGTCGATGTCTCCGCCCACACCAAAGCCTTTTCCGTATTGGTTGAGGGGGCGAAAGGTTTCTTGGCTTATTTCTGTGATGTAATTTCCCAAGGTGCGCTCTATGCCTGCGTATGCATTGAACATGAATCGTGGGGTCACACGGAAGTACCATTCAATTTCGCTGGCGTATTGGCGCACGTAGGCTTTTTCGCTTGTGACGGGAATCATAGATAAATCGCGTGAGCAAGTATTGGCTTGCAGCAAGGCGAAGAAATAACTCTCGTGCCCTGCAATGTCGTGCTCATATTTCAATTGTACTTCTGCTGAGTTGAAGAACTTCTTGTTCACGACAACCCCTAAGGAGTCGTCTGATAGTCGAACGGTTTCATACACATCACGGTACACATCGGAGTAGCGACCATAAGGGCCAACGTTGGCCGGGAAGTTCCATCGCCAGAAGCGTGATCGAGTGTATTGGTTGACGGGGTGTCCGACCGTTATGACTGCGGCGGCAGGTTTTATTTCTGCAGAAGAACCAATGCCCGCGCTAATTTTTAGGCGCTTAACCTTGGCCTGCACATTGAGGTTGAGGCCCTGTCGGTTGTTGGTCATTTGTCCAACGCGAGTAACTGAACTTCCGAATGGCAATAGGAGGGAGGAGCTACCCACGCTGCCCGCCGGAAGGTCGTTTACCGTGTATTCTCTTACGGAAGTATTCCAATAGACACCGGTGTTGTTGACCACTTTTGGGCTGATGCGGAAGTAGTGAAGTTCAACAACAGGACGATCACCTTTTAGCACATTGCTGGCTTTGAGTTGCAACACTTCGCCCCAGCCTTCATTGTGCACAGGAGTGAAGTAGTCCCCTAATCCGGCTTCTCCTTTGAGCAACACACCGAATTTTTCGTACTGAAACTCTGTGGTCCATATACTCATGCCAAATGCTTCTCCTGCCAGGCTGTCGGTGTAGTTTCGAGTGTTTATACTGTTTATACTTATAAATGCATTTCCCTTGAAGTTCTTCCGAATTCGTCCGCCGTATGCGTAGTTGGGTACTTGGGAAAACCCACCGTTTTGTTCGGTTTTTCCTGCCATCAGTGTGCACGAGAGATTGCCGGGGAGTTCTGAACCGGTCACTACAGCCCCTTGGAATGCACGATTTCCCCAACGTGCATCTTGGTCTATGGAACCCTGATCGTAGTATTGTTTGTAGCGATTGGTTACGCTTTTACCCATGGGGTCCCAGGGGTTGCGTTCAAACAGCATAAAGCGGTTGTAGCCCTTCCATGAAGCAAAGGTGAGATCGGAGATGGCGAGCCATTGTATACCGCCAACGGTAGTGCTCCACGATCCGTATTTAGTTTTGAAGTTTCCGTAAAGATTCATTCCCAACATAGCCCCTAGGTTTCCTCCAAGTGCCACTGTTCCTAATGGGTATTGTATGTCGGGGCGAACGCTGTCTGGGACTTGTCTTCCATAGGACGTACTTATGCTTCCGTTGAGAAATTGAAACATACGCACATCAAACCCCCACGACGACCCTCCTGGCAACTGTCCACTAACGTTCATGAGCAAATTCGGTAACTGAGCATCATCGCCAATGAAAATGGAGCGAGGCAACACCGTATCGCCTAGCGCTGAGGTAAGCGTATAGGGCATCAGTTGCCGCGTGTAGGTGGCGAAAAACCGGTAAAAACCGCTTACCTGAACACTGCCCTTAGGTTTGTTGAACTCTTTGGGCATGAGCCCTAGGTCGGGGTAGCTGAAAGTTGTCGTGTCGCGAAGCAGCAGAATTTCGAAACGGGTAGTGTCTGCTGATTGCGCCCATGACGTGTGCAACGAAAGCGACAAGAGAAGGGTAAATAAAGTGTATCGCTTAATCATTGCATTTCTTGTTGTTTGAAACGAACCGGGCGGGCTGGGGCTTCTCCGCTAGATGGAGGTACGACGTAGAAAGGGATATTGCCATAAGCGCAGCGTCCGTTGCCATCGGTTACCTCGTAGAATAATCGGTAGGCCCCCTCTGCTTTGGGAGCGCGAAAGAAAGCTGACTGTATTTCTTTTTGTTTGAAGAGACCGTTAACGGGAATCGGTGCCGACTCTACATCACCGCCGGCTTTAATGTCGGTGCTTTCCGGAACGATGAGCCATCGACTTTTAAGTTTGTCACCCTCAGGATCGGCCACCACTGAAGTTGCTTCGTACTTATTTTCTGCTGTAAGCATAATCGATTGCGAGGCGTTCTTGTTGTCGATAAGTAAGGAAGTTAATCGCGGTGCTTTGTTGATTGGATCTTTGCCGCTCCAGAATTTTTCTAGCTCATCTATGGGCTCAGAACGTAATCCTTCTTGCGTGAATAGTCCGTACCAAGTAGCAGTAGTTTCTTGCTTGAATCCCCATAAGAACACGTACGAACCCATGCAGTTTTTTGAAGCGGCTAGTATTTCGTTCTCATAACGCTCTTTGTAGGAAACAGCTTTCTCGGCGCTCGTTTGTTCAATAGGCGCACCCCAGCGTGTTTTCGCAACCTCCCAATGTCCATTGGGCCCCCATTCGGTAATCATGTAAGGCCCCGTCCAACCGTAATTGGCCAGGTTCTTTTTCACCGACCCAATGTCGCCGTAGGTATTGATGCAGTAGATGTCGATTTCCGGAGCGTCTTGCATGATGAGTTTTACCTCGGCAGGGTCGAGGCCCGCAGTAACGGTAGAGGTGGGGTGATGAGGATCTACCTCATGAATCATTTTGGCGATATCGTTTACTGCTTTCCAAACGTTGGTGTTGGTATAGAATAGGTCGACCTCGTTGCCAATACCCCATAATAACAGGGCTGGATGATCTTTAACTTCCATAACAATCTTGCGGAAATAGTCGAGCTGTGCTTGAACCTTGGGAGTATCGTCATAGTCAAAGCCGTGTCGTTCGTGTTGCATCCACAAACCCAACATCACCGTAAGACCCAACGCATGCGCCTTGTCGAGCATCTCTTTGGCGTTGTCTGTGCTCCACGTTCTCACTGAGTTACCTCCAATACGAGCGAGCTCGTCCCACTGTTCGCTTCCTCCACCCCCTTTTACAAAGTACTCTTGTCCGCCGCGATATAGGCGATATTCTCCCTGAGCATTGAGCTTCACCTCAACAGGAATGGATTGGGCCTGAGTTGCCAATGACATTAAAAATACCAATGCGAAGAGAATGATGCAGCGCACAAAAGAGAGGCGATTGGGTTTACTCACAAACTTTTATTGTGTTGATTTGTTTATATGTCCTGTTAGACGATTACATCAATGATTGCTGTAAATAAAGGTATAAAATACAGAAACAAAAAACTTTTTGTAAAACTAACAATTACTCTATATTCGAACTCAAAATCCATCTGAATGTTTAAAAAACTACTTGCATTTTCTTTCTTGGCCCTTGCTTTTTTTGGAGCTTCGGCCTTCAACGTAACCTTCCGAGTTGACATGTCGCAACAAACGGGCTTCATTGCTCCGGAAGTAAACGGATCCTTCAACACCTGGTGTGGCAACTGCTTCCTCATGACCGATGTTGACGGTGACAATATCTGGGAAGCAACCACAGATATTGCCGCAGGAACGTATGAGTTCAAATTTTCCGCCGACAATTGGGGAACACAAGAAACCCTTTTGCAGGGTACCCCTTGCACTGTGACAAACTTTGGTTATACAAATCGCACATTGGCGGTAACGGCTGATGCTGTTCTTCCCATAGTGTGCTGGGGCAGTTGCACAGATTGCGCATCGAGCCCGAATATTTACACGGTTGTTTTCCAAGTAGACATGAATGGTGTTTCCGGATTTACCACCCCTGAAGTCAATGGGACTTTCAACGGATGGTGTGGAAACTGTACGGCAATGTTCGATGCGGATGGCGACAATATATGGTCTGTGTCGGTAACACTTCCAGAGGGTACTTATGATTACAAATACAGCCACGACAATTGGGGTGGACAGGAAAATTTGGTTGCTGGCAGCTCTTGCACAACGACGATCGACCAGTTCACCAACAGAACAATTGTGGTAGATAGCAACACTACCCTAGAACCAGTGTGTTGGGGTAGCTGCTCCCTATGCGGTCAGGGCTCGGGGCCTTACAACGTCACCTTCGCGGTTGACATGTCGCAAGCTGCCTTCAGCTATTCGGTTCCTGAGGTCAATGGTTCATTCAATAACTTTTGTGGAAGCTGCGCGCCATTGTCGGATGCCGATGGTGACAATATTTGGACGCTTACCATTGCGTTGCCAGTGGGCACGCACGCCTACAAATTTTCTTACGATAACTGGGCGGGCCAAGAAGAGTTGATTCCCGGCAGTTCTTGCACGCTTACCGAGTCGGGCTTTACCAACCGCACCATAGAAGTAACCGACAACACGGTTCTTACCAATGTTTGTTGGGGAAGCTGTGAAGAGTGTGTGGTGGGTGTTGATGAAGCGAACGGATCGAACTTGAATGTTTATCCCAACCCTGCGTCCGATATCTTGAACATTGCCACGAGTAACGATGGTACAACTCAAGTAACCATCACCGACATGGCAGGTCGCACGGTGCAATCGACAACGCTATTTGCAGCCCGTCGCACGCAGCTCGACGTGAGTGCGCTTCCGGCAGGCATCTATGTGGTGACCATAAAGAACAATACAGAATTGCTTCGTCGCGCAGTTCAACTTGTGAAATAGGAGTTGATTTAAGCATTGAAAAGGCCTCGCGTATGCGGGGCTTTTTTTATGGTAATATATTTAGTATCGGAATGTTCATTTGAGTTATTTATCCGATATTTGTGGTATGGATTGGAAAAGTCATCCTTGGGGTCAGGAGAAACTGCAACCGATGTTGGAGCGCGTCGAGCAAAAGAAAAATCGATTGGCCGAGTTGCGCCCTATTCCTTCGATTGCGTTGGAGAAACTGCGGGAGAGTATCATGTTGGAATGGACCTATCATTCCAACGCAATTGAAGGCAATACCATCACGCTGCAGGAGACACGTGTAATTCTCTCCGACGGATTAACCGTTGGAGGGAAAACACTGCGGGAGCATTTCGAAACGTTGAATCACCATGAGGCAATTGCTTCCCTAGAGGGGATGGTGCGAAAGGACTATCGATTTAGGGCGGCCGATGTTTTAACCATCCATGCATTGGTTTTACAACGCATAGAGAAAGAGTTTGCGGGCCGTTATCGCAATTCAGGTGTGAGAATCACAGGTGCCAACTTTACACCTCCCAACGCATGTAAAGTGGATGATTTGATGGAAGAGTTAATTGCCTGGGTAAATGAAAAAAATGAAATTCCGGTGGTTGTGAAAGCCATGATCTTTCATCACCGCATGGTATGGATTCACCCATTTTTTGATGGCAATGGAAGGACAGTTCGCCTGATGTTTAATTTGTTGTTGATGAATGCAGGATATCCTCCTGCCATCATTTTGCAGCAAGACCGAAAGAAGTATTACGATGCGTTGAATAAGGCCAACCAGGGAAACTATGAGAAGTTGATGTTATTGATTTTGCATGCGCTTGAGCGATCAATCGATATTTATCTAAGTCACTTGGAAAACAGCCATGACGCCTATCGCCCCATCTCCGGCATATTGGAAGAGATGGAGGTCCCTTACGGCCAGGAATATATTAGCTTGCTCATTCGAAGGGGAAGAATACCCGGCTACAAAGAAGGTCGCAATTGGCTGACGACGGTGGAGGCTGTCCAGGCATATGTGGCGAGAATAAGTTAGCATCAACTTCAGCCTAGCCCAAGGTTTTAGCAGTGGGCTATTCAGAAACCGAGGATTACTCTGGATCCAAG
>CAMBPD010000048.1 GCA_945869405.1 Chryseobacterium gleum
TTCTCTACCGAGGGCATAGCAGCAGTGACCAACAGCAGTGAGACATTGGTGAGCGAACTGGACAACATCAACATTGTACCCAACCCTTACTACGCCTTTAGCAGCTATGAAATCAACAAGCTCGACAACCGTGTGAAGATTACCAACCTACCGGAGATTTGTACCATTAGCATTTATGACCACAATGGCACGCGTGTACGTCAGTTCAAAAAGGGCGACCCAACAACCTCATTGGATTGGGACTTGAAGAATGACAAGAACATTCCCATCGCCAGTGGCACCTACATCATCCATATCGATGTGCCGAACATTGGCGAGAAGATATTGAAATGGTTTGGTGTGATGCGCCCGATAGACTTGGATAATTTCTAGGTGTTAACAGTTCGGTGGCTAATGAGCCCATCACTATAACCTATCACTATAACCTATCACCTAATTCCTACTCCCTAATCGTGTTCTTAATAATCGGTTTGGGTTTGGGCACACTCTGGCGTGCCTTGCGGATGCTCACATTTAAATCAAAACCAATGAGCACGATCACGCAATTTATGTTGAGCCAAATAAGGAGCACCATCAATGTTCCGAGTGAGCCATAGAGCTTGTTGTAGGTTGCAAAATTGTTTACGAAATAAGCGAAAGCCAGCGAGGTAACGATAAAACTCAGCGTTGCCAACGTTGCGCCGACATTGAAAAATGTCCAACGGCGAATACGCTTTCGTGCTCCTACATTATAGAGCGTACTGATGATAGCGTAAACCAGCGTCACTGAAACGCACCACTTCGCAACATTCAGTATGGGGATATAGCCACGGTCGCCAATAATTCCAATATGATGCAGGTAATCGAAAATTACACCACTAAACAACAGCACCACCACAGCTAGCAGCATAATGAAGCCCAACACGAAAATCAAAATGATGCTTGAAATACGCATAACCAGCGGATGGCTTTTATCCTCTATGTGATAGCTCTGATTGAAGCCGATAAGAATGGCATTGACACTATTCGATGCATAATAGAGCAGCAATACGGTACCGATTGAAAGCAGCCCGCTGTGCTTTTGATTGATCAGATCGTCGAGTGTTTCCTCGAACAATCCAAATGTATCTCCCGGGAAAAAACCACGTACGCTATCGAAAAGGGACTTCTGAAAATCATCTATCGGGATGTACGGAATAAGTGTGAGCAGGATGATGATAGCGGGAAAGAAAGCCAAGAAAATGCGGAATGAAATTGCCGATGCTCGAGTAGCCAATTGACCCTTTACGATAGACTCAGCGAAGAAAGACGAAACATACCATACCGAAAGTCCTTGAAAACCGGGAATTCGCAAGTTGTCTAGGTAGTGCACCGACTTGGCGACTACCGGCATATTCAGTATTCTTGATTTTAAGGGTAAGCTCTCAGACATCGCCGCTAAGTTAGCGTGAATGTTTCGTTACATAGCCTTCAAGCTAAGGTCGAGTGATTGGATTTGATGCGTGAGCGCGCCCATGGAAACATAGTCGACACCGGCAAGGGCGTATTCTCGGATGTTTGCTGCCGTGATTCCACCGGAGGCCTCTGTTTCCACTCGGCCATCTATCCATCGAACTGCCTCAGCGATTTGCACTGGACTCATATTGTCAAGCAATACTCGAAATGCCACACCCGATTCAATCACTTGTTTTACCTCATCCATGTTTCGAGCTTCAACCTCGACGCGCAACGCCTTACCCGTAGTTGCGAGATAGTGTTTCACCTGTTGGAGCGCTCGCGCAACACCGCCCGCAAAATCAACATGGTTATCTTTTACCAGTATCATATCATATAATCCGAAACGATGGTTGACACCTCCACCAATGCGGACGGCTTCTTTTTCGAAAAACCTAAACCCCGGAGTTGTTTTCCGCGTGTCGAGCAATTTGCATTTTGTATCGGAGATGAGCGATTGTACTTGATGCGTTTTTGTTGCAATGCCACTCATACGCTGCATAAAGTTGAGCGCAAGCCGTTCGCCAATGGTAATACTCTGCGAAGAGCCCTCCACATAAAAAGCTACATCACCTGGTTGTACCATCACCCCATCCGTCAAAACAGGGTTGAATATCAATTGCGAATCGACCAATGCAAATACCCGACGTGCTATGTCGACGCCCGCCAAAACGCCTTCTTGCTTAACCAGCAATCGAGCGCTACCTTTTGCATCGGCGGGAATAGTAGACAGTGTTGTATGATCCCCATCGCCAATATCTTCAGCCAGTGCCCGGCGTATAAAGTCATCGACATCAAAGGCGCCGATTGGAAAAGTTTGTCTCGTCATACTGTTTGCTCTCGAAGAATCGAACTAACCCACTGGTTCGATTTTCAGTTGTTTTATTTGAAGAGTTGTGGCACTCTTCTTCATGAAAAATGTAACTCTAAAAACTCCCTTTGAGGTACTCAACTCACCGATGCGAAATTGATCATCGAGCTTCGAAGTACCTTGGTGTTTTAGAGTGAATGCATGCGGAATATGCTCCTTAAAAAATTGATCGAGTAACTGCTGGGCTTGCGACTGGGCCACCAGACCTTCTTTTCCGGGAAGACTGAGCTCAAGTTGGGGCATTAAGTGGGTTGACAGTGTTGCTGCATCACCCTTTTTCAGCGCTGCACTCACCGCAGGGGTAATATCACTTTGCGACCATGCGTGTGTCAGGGCAAATAGGCCCATGAACATCAAAAAAGTGAATTTCATATAGCTAGATTTTTAACTCCGCACAATTTCCGATTTCTTCGTCACATCCTTCGATGTAGCATGCTAACTTAATGAAAAAGCAGCAATGCAGATACGAAAAACAAATTGGCATAAACAAGAAAGCCGGCCCGCAAGATTGCGGCCGGCTCCTAAGCTTTATGGTTGCTCGTGATTACGCGTTTTTAGCGCCTTCCTTTTCAGCGAGCACTTTACCCTTATAGTAAAGTTTACCCTCATACCAATGCGCGTGATGCATCAAATGAGGCTGGCCGGTAGTGGTACACGTAGCCACGTTTGGTGCTTCAATTTTGTAGTGGGTTCTGCGCTTTGCCTGGCGGGTTTGCGAGATCCTGTGTTTGGGATGTGCCATTTTAGTATGGTATTAAATCGTTATTCTTCTTCGTCAAAAAACTCGTTGTCTTCGGGGTCTTCATAATTCAGGTTCTTCAATTCTGCCCACTGGGTATTTGTGGTTTGATCTACTTTATACTGCTCCAAACGCTTCACAGCATCTTGGTTACAGTCAGATTCAACAGCGTGCACTTTTCTGGCCGGCAAGGCTAGATGAGCGTACTCGAAGAAATACTGCGACAAATCAATTTCGTGTTCGTTAGGGCCCAAAACAAGAACATCATCATCGCTTTCGCTTGTCTCGCTCCCGAACTTCACCAACAACCGTTGCTCGGTGCTAATGGTCAAAGGCAAGGGGTCGCCACAATGATCACATTCAGATTGTACACCACCGCTTAACTGCGTATGAATTACAATCATTGTGCTTTGTTTCTCTAATTCAACCTGCAATTGCAAATCTGAACCATGAATTTCTGAAAACTCAAACTCATCAAAAAACGCATCCGTTAAATGAAACTCGTAGCGGTAGCTTCCCGACTTCAGACCTAAGTATGGAATACGGTATTCCTTTAAAGTGTTCACTGCGATCGAATTTCAAAACGGACGCCAAAAGTAATTCATTTTTTCACTTTTCCAAGGTTTTGATGTGGAAAAATAACCGACGCATCTGCCGTCGCCATCAAGTTTTCCTTGTGCAAATGAAGGCGTACCTTACATTTGCCCTCGTTTCAAAATTGATCTTCACTCTCTATGTCAAGACCTACTGCAGCCATCAC
This sequence comes from Chryseobacterium gleum, assembly GCA_945869405.1. Taxonomy (GTDB): domain Bacteria; phylum Bacteroidota; class Bacteroidia; order Flavobacteriales_D; family Sanyastnellaceae; genus JAIBBG01. The sequence continues at coordinate 3,844 of CAMBPD010000048.1, forward strand.
GGCCGTTCACGGCTACCTACCACCGGACGTTCTCACCAACTTTGACCTGGAAAAAATGGTAGACACCACCGACGAGTGGATACGCACGCGCACTGGGGTGCAAGAGCGTCATATTCTAAAAGGTGAAGGCTTAGGAACCAGCGACATGGGAGCAGAAGCCGTGAAAGGATTGCTTGCAAAACGAGGCATCGACGCCTCCGAAATCGATTTGATCATTTGCGCCACCGTAACGCCAGACCATATTTTCCCGGCTACAGCCAATATTATTTCAGACAAGGTTGGCGCTATAAACGCCTGGAGCTACGATGTGAATGCTGCATGCTCGGGATTTCTATTCGCCCTTGCCACAGGATCTCAATTCATCGAAACCGGCAAATACAAGAAAGTAATCATTGTAGGTGCCGATAAAATGTCTAGCATCGTTGATTACACCGATCGCGCCACGTGTATAATTTTTGGTGACGGTGCGGGGGCGGTATTGCTAGAGCCAACCGAAGACGGCACGGGTATTCTCGACAGCATCTTACGCTCCGACGGCAGTGGCCGTCAATACTTACATCAAAAGGCAGGCGGATCAGTGAAGCCAGCATCTCATGAAACGGTAGACAATAAAGAGCACTTTGTGTTTCAAGACGGTCAACCGGTTTTTAAAGCAGCCGTAAAAGGCATGGCCGACGTGTCGGCAGAAATAATGGCAAAGAACCATCTCAGCGCCGAGGATGTTGCTTGGCTTGTGCCCCACCAAGCGAACCTGCGTATTATCGACGCAACCGCCAACCGCATGGGCGTTGGCACCGAAAAGGTAATGGTCAACATCCAGCGTTATGGCAATACCACAGCGGGCACCATTCCGTTGTGTTTGTGGGATTGGGAAAATCAACTTAAACAAGGCGACAACATCATATTGGCAGCCTTTGGAGGTGGTTTTACATGGGGCGCTGTATATCTGAAATGGGCTTACAACGGATAGATTCTTCACAACCCACTAAATCGTATACATTTGACTAAGACAAATAACACCAGAACAACGACAGATCCTGCAAGCGCAGATCCTTCGGAGTTCGTTAATGAAAATCAGGACATGAATCTTTCACAAATTCAGGAGCTGATCAAGTTCGTCTCTAAGAGCGGCGTCAGCGAAGTAGCAATCGAACAAAAGGATTTCAAAATCACAATTAAAGCTCAGGATAGCAGAGTAAAAATGCAAGAGGTTTTGCAAGTGGCCATGCCCGCTTCAGCACCTGTTGTGGCGGCGGCGGCGCCTGCCCCAGCGCCAATTGCCGTTCCAGAGATAAAGAGCAACACGATAGAAGTGCGCTCACCGATGATTGGTACATTCTATCGCTCTCCTTCTCCCGATAAGCCAGCTTTTATTGAGGTTGGAACAGTGGTGAAAGCAGGCGATACCGTTTGTGTGATCGAAGCCATGAAGCTCTTCAACGAAATTGAATCAGAAGTATCAGGCACGATCGTGAAGGTATTGGTAAACGACAGCACACCAGTAGAGTACGACCAACCACTCTTCTTGGTAGAGCCTTCATAAAGAACACAAACCACGGGAAGCAACATGCGCTCTCAGCGCCAGGGCTTGAGTTTTAGTAAACCACGAACACAGAAATCATGTTTAAAAAGATACTGATAGCCAATCGCGGTGAAATTGCACTTCGTGTAATTCGCACCTGCAAAGAAATGGGCATCAAAACGGTAGCTGTTTACTCGACCGCTGACCGTGAGAGTTTGCATGTTCGCTTCGCCGACGAAGCGGTGTGCATTGGTCCGGCTCCGAGTAAAGACTCTTACTTGAAAATCCCGAACATCATTGCTGCGGCTGAAATCACCAACGCCGATGCTATTCACCCGGGTTACGGATTCCTTTCTGAAAACGCCACCTTCTCTAAAGTGTGCAAAGAAAACGGCATCAAGTTCATCGGGGCGTCACCCGAAATGATTGACGCCATGGGCGATAAGTCGAGCGCAAAGCAGACGATGCAAGATGCCGGTGTACCTACTATTCCCGGAAGCCAGGGACTTTTAGAAAGCTTAGAAGATGCTATCGACATAGCCAATAAAATCAAGTATCCCATCATGATGAAAGCCACAGCAGGTGGCGGTGGCAAGGGTATGCGCATTTGCAAAAACGATGACGACGTGCGTGAGGCGTGGGACAAAACGCGACGCGAAGCACTCGCCGCATTCGGCAACGACGGCATGTATATGGAGAAATTCGTGGAAGAGCCGCGCCACATAGAAATTCAAATTGCCGGCGACCAGTACGGCAAAGCGTGTCACCTCAGTGAGCGCGACTGCTCGATTCAGCGCCGTCACCAAAAACTCATTGAATAGACCCCATCGCCTTACATGACGGATGAGTTGCGCGAGAAAATGGGCCAAGCGGCTATCAAAGCGGCGGAAGCAGTGAAGTATGAAGGAGTGGGCACGGTAGAATTTCTGGTAGACAAAAACCGCGATTTCTACTTTATGGAGATGAATACCCGTATTCAAGTAGAACACACCATCACCGAAGAAGTTATCAATTATGACTTGGTGAAGGAACAAATAAAACTAGCAGCCGGCGATCCAATTTCAGGCCGTAACTACTACCCGAAGATGCACGCCATTCAGTGCCGAATCAATGCAGAAGACCCTTACAAGAACTTCATTCCAAGCCCTGGAAAAATAACATCCTATCACTCCCCTGGTGGACATGGTGTGCGCATAGATACCCACGCATATGCTGGCTATGTAATTCCTCCGCATTACGACTCGATGATTGCAAAACTGATCGTTGTTGCACAAACACGCGAGGAAGCCATCACCAAAATGGAGCGTGCGCTGGATGAGTACATCATTGAAGGCATCAAGACGACCATACCGTTTCATCAGAAACTGATGAAGAACGAAAAGTTCCGTGAGGGAGACTTCACGACGAAGTTTATGGATACGTTTGAGATGTAGTGGGGAATGGCGAATGACGAATGAAAAAGGCCCACGTTGAGATATCAATGTGGGCCTTTTTTATAGGATTGAATGCGTGCGTTGATTGACCGATCCATTCGCCATTAATCTTCACAATTGGTTAATGTCTCTTTCCATAATTCAACGAGCCAAACCATACATTGCTCCACCCAATTCGCGGATTAAAGTCGTGGCTTGTTTTTAATCCATTAAGCAATACCTTGTAAACATGAAAAAGATTTTATTCACCGCAGCGATGCTCTTCATCGTTGGCTTGATGTGGTCACAAGTGAATGTGACTTTTCGAGTTGACATGACGGGCGTTTCCGGCTTCACAACGCCTGAAGTCAATGGAACATTTAATGGTTGGTGCGGCGGCTGCTTTCCGCTTACCGATGCCAATTCAGACGGAGTATGGGAAGGAACAGCCTCTATTGCGGCAGGAACCTATGAGTACAAGTTTGCTTATGACGCTTGGACTGGTCAGGAGTCGCTCGCAGCGGGCACTCCGTGTACAATTACTACAGACGGTTATACCAACCGTACGTTGATTGTAGAAACTACAGACATCGTGATGCCTATCGTTTGTTACGGTGCCTGTTCTGCTTGCAGTGCATCTAATGAGCGTGCGGTAACATTCCAAGTGGACATGAATTACGCCCCCGCCTTTGACACAGTTTTTATCGCCGGTGACTTCCAAGGCTGGTGCGCCAACTGCACTCCCCTTTCTGATCCGCAAGGCGACGGCACCTGGTCTGTCACGTTGGATGTTCCAATAGGCCCACACGAATACAAATTCACCTTGGGCAACTGGACAAACAACGTCGAAGATCTTTTTGGCTCTGGCCCCTGTTCAATTGAAGCACCAGGAAATCGAAGTATAAATGTCACTGAATCTACAGTAGTGCCATTAGTTTGCTATAACAGCTGCTACTCTTGCGATCAAACTACCCATGATGTCAATTTCAGCATAGACATGAACTATTTGCCCGCATTTGACGACCCCAACTATACACAACAAGTTTTTGTCTTTGGCGACTTCAACGGATGGTGTTCCACATGTGACCCGCTTACTGACGTCAACAATGATGGCATTTGGGAAACAACTAAAACGCTTACCAACGGCACCTATCAATACAAATACACGCACAACGGCGATGCGGGATCTGAAGGATTCACTCAAAGCGGGCCCTGCACCACCACAGGTCAGCAATACAACAATAGAATTCTAAACGTTTCCTCTGACACCACACTTCCGACGTATTGCTTCAATTCATGCCAGTCATGCGCTGACATTGCACATGAAGTCACCTTTCAATTAGACATGAATTATTTTGATTTCCCATTCACTACACCCGCAGTAATTAGCGGTTTCAATAATGCTTGTGGAAATTGTGATCAACTTCAAGATCCTGATGGTGACAATATTTGGGAATTGACAACAACTATTCTCGAAGGAGATTATGAATACAAATTCACTGCTGACAATAATACTTATTTCGAAGAATTAGACATTAATGATGAATGTGTGGTTGCTCCTTTTGGATACACCAATCGCTATCTGCATTTGGTGAATGATACAATTTTACCACTCGTTTGTTGGGCACAATGCGCCAGTTGCGATGACCTTGTAAAATCTGTCACTTTCCAACTTGACCTTTCCCCATACAGTGGATTTATTGCACCAGAAATCAATGGCGGATTCAACCAATGGAATGAAACAAACTGCTGTGCGTCTATGACCGACGAAGATGGCGATGGCATTTGGCAAGAAACGATACTGTTGCTTCCTGGGTATTACGAGTATAAATATTCCATAGATCATCATACGTATTGGGAAGGACTGGCTTCTGCCTCGGCATGCGCAATAGATTACATCAACTATTCGAATCGTTTCTTAAATCTTGCCAACGATACCATTCTTCCTCCCGTTTGTTGGGAAGAATGCGTTTCATGCGCGCCTCCTGCACCTGAAACCTTGGCAATTAATAATGTTAATCCGGGCGAAATATTTACAACCGAATTGTTTTCTGTTTCCTTCGAAACGAACAATACCACATTTGACGCAGGAAACATTTTCACTTTAGAACTGTCGGGATTGGACGGAACATTCAATGAACCGCTGCTGCTGGGCACAATCAATGGAACCAGTGCAGGAACATTTGAGAACTTATCTGTTCCATTCAACCTTCCTGCAAATTGCTATAGACTTCGCGTGTTGTCAAGCAGTCCCGCAGACTCATCCAGTGGATGGAATGAACTAAAAATAAATTCCCTCACCGCCGAGCCAGGCAACTACGCTTTGAGCTTTGATGGTTTGAATGACTACGCCAATCTTGGTGGCGCGCTTCCTGAAGGAGACTTCTCCATTTCTTTTTGGGTAAAACCAAATAGCGAAGGCAATCAAGCAGGAAATCTCGGCGGAATTGCAGATATGCAAAACGATTTATATCTCTATGGAAACCCTGATGTTGAAGGAAATTTCATCCTTTCCCATCTCCTCCAGTTTGATCTTTTACAAGATCAATGGAATCACGTTACAGTAACGATGGATGCGGCAAACAGCCTGCGTAAATTGTATGTATTTGGTCAATTGATTGATCAAAATACGTGGACCTATGCACCCGATGTAAATCACCAACTTTTGCTTGGTTCGACGACCTGTGGATTCTGCGGCGGAGCATACAACGGATTGATGGATGAAGTTAAAATCTGGGATCATGTGCTCACTGCTGATAACGTGTTCAGTCAAATGCAAACACAACTCAACGGTGACGAAGCTGGGCTAGTTGGATATTACACCTTTAACGAAGGATGTCAAATTGAAGTAGTCGATGCATCTCCTAATCATAACGATGGAGTGCTCATGAACGGAACACAGCGCATTATAAGCGACGTTCCTGTTTGGGAAACGAATATTGTTCCGAACGAAGGTGGAAACATCAACGAAGTCAATGTAACAATACATGATTTCTATACATCCAATGTTGTCTCTGCAGAACTTATCCTTTCTGGGTTCCCAACAATAACTACCACAGCAGTCTATATGCAAAGCGGAATGCTTTCATGCATCGCGAGCTGGGATTTGACCGACGTTCAAATAGGATTATATGATGTTGTTCTTACACTCGAAAACGGTTCGGTAAAAACATATCCATCAGCATACAATGTGATTGAAGGCATTCTTCCAGAAGTTTGGGTGGATATTGTGGGCCGTAATGTTTGGAGAAATGGTCGTCCTTTTAATTTCCTTATTACTTACGGAAACACAGGAAACGTTGACGCGAAAGGTGTACCTCTTTATGTCATTATTAAAGGCGATACGCTTATCAATGTTCAAAAGAATTTCAATATGCTTGCTCCTAGCAACGCCGATGCGCAATGGCTTATGGATTCCATTCCAACAGCCTATAACTACGATGTGTTTGGCGGTGAGGCTGGAGAATTTATTGTCATGCCATTCTACATTCCTATTATCCGCGCAGGTGAAATTGGAACATTGAGTTTCTCTCTCACCAACCTGGGAGAAGTTGATTTAGAAATTACAGCCTATACCACAAAACCTCATTATGCGTCGCCATTAGATCAAGATGTATCTGATTGTTTATCGGGACTGTTAAACACAGGACTCGATGCAGCACTAAGCGGTGTTGTCGAAGCTATACCGGGAGTAGAATGTATGATTGGTGCCTATGACGCAGGATCTGCCATCATGGATTATTTGGATGGAGGCGCAGACGCCGGTTCCACCGCTTGGAATGTCGTTTCCGGACTAGCGGGAGGATGTGCTAGTCTTATTCCTGCAGTAGGCGCAGCTAAACTTGCAAAAGTGATTATTAAAACCGGCGTTGATGCCGTGAATGCGGGCATAAACGCATACAACTGCGGAAAAGCATTAACACCAAAGGAACCTAAAACCCAACCAGTATGTCCTGTAAATTCATTTGACCCCAATGAAAAAATTGGCCCTTCCAATTTCCAAAATTTAGGTCATGATTTCAATTACGCCGTTTATTTCGAAAACATAGAAACTGCATCAGCAGCGGCTCAGCAAGTTTTAATATTTGACACACTCGACATCAATACACTCGATGTTAATTCATTTGAATTCGGTGGAATTGGATTCGGAAGCATTTTCCGTGAGAATACAGCCATCGACAAATCACACTTAAATCTTGAGATCGATCTTCGTCCAGAAAAGGATCTTATTCTCGATGTGAGCGGTCAGGTTAATTTAGAAACAGGTGTTGCCACATGGAAATTCACATCACTTGATCCTGCTACTATGCAATTGACAGAAGATCCTATTCTAGGATTTTTAGATCCTAATGATGATTCTGGTCGAGGACAAGGTTTTGTTCAATACAATATTGCACCGCGAGGAACGCTTCAAACGGGCGCTAGCATTTCAAATAGTGCTACCATTATTTTTGACTACAACAGTCCTATTATGACAAATACATGGACAAATACTATCGATCTAGTTGCTCCAGTTAGCGCAGTTTTTGGATTGCCTGATGAAACGAATCAACCAGGATTTAATGTGAGTTGGAATGGCGCAGACCCTGAGATTTCAGGTGTGGAATCTTACAAAGTTTTCGTAAAAGAAAATGATGGAGAGTACGTACTTTGGTTAGACAACTATCACGATACAGTAGCGTATTTCACTGGATATACAGAAACGTGGTATTCTTTTTACACAATAGCAAAAGACAGTGCTGGTAACATCGAGGAGGAACCACTTTTTGCAGATGATTCCACCTACGTTTTCTTCACCTACTATCAGCCTACTATTTATTTGGGAAGCACTAATGTGCAATGCGCAGGCAATGCAGATGGCCTTATCGACTTGACAATTGAAGGAGGAAACCAGCCATTTACTTTCCAGTTAAATGGTCAGCCAAGTGATGGAAATTTCACCGGACTAGCGCCAGGTAATTATCATCTTGTAATCACCAATTATTTACAAATGATTGACCTCGACACGATGATTGTCATAACAGAGCCGACACAACTGATTACTCAAAACACAATTATTCCGCCTAGTGCTGGAGGTGCGTGCGATGGAGAAATTCAGGTAGTTGTAGAAGGCGGCACAGGAGATTACACCATTGTTTGGAACGACCCGAATGAAAGTTCGGTTTTCACCTTGAGTAATTTGTGCGCAGGAAACTACTCCGCTGTAATTACAGATGAAAATGGTTGTGAAGTAACTATCGATGCCGTGACAATAGGTGTAGGAATTTCTGAAGTTAAAAATGAGCCAGGATTTAGAGTAACACCTAACCCTGCAACGACGGGCATTAATATTCAGATTAGCTCATACAACATTGAAAAAAGATACAGAATATTTGACGCAGCAGGTAAGCAAGTAGCTTCAGGAAAACTTCAAACACAGAACACGTTGATTGATATTTCTAACCTTTCAAAAGGAGTTTATCAAATAGAGGTGAATAATGAGAGTTTGAGTTTTATAAAAGAATAAGCTCCATTCGTTGTCTGAGTCTTACGGCCTAGATAATGACTAATGACAAGTGACTAATGACAAGTTACTAGTCATGTCACTAGTCATTAGTCACTGATCACTTGCCCCCCACGATTTTCCGAATCTCATTCAACTTCATCAACGCCTCCACAGGCGTCAGGTTGTTGATGTCGAGACTTAAGATTTCCTCGCGTATTTGAGCGAGTGTTGGATCGTCGAGTTGGAAGAAACTCAACTGTGCCGTTGTAAGTTCCGACTTCGTAGCGGCGATTGAAGCAGATTGTTTGGCATCGTCATAACCGTGCGATTTTTCTAGGTGCTTCAATATCTCCTTTGCACGTTCCACAACTTTAACCGGCATGCCTGCCATGCGCGCTACATGAATACCGAAGCTGTGATTGGTTCCTCCTTGTTGCAGTTTACGCAGGAAGATCACCTTGTTGCCCACTTCCTTCACGCTTACATTGAAATTGTGTATACGTGGAAATGAAGTGCACATGTCGTTTAGCTCGTGGTAGTGTGTCGCGAATAAGGTCTTCGCCTTTGCCTTTGGTAACTCGTGCAGATACTCTGCAATAGCCCAGGCGATGCTCACCCCATCGTAGGTCGACGTACCGCGTCCGATTTCATCCAGCAACACCAAGCTGCGATCCGATAGATTGTTGAGGATGCTCGCCGTTTCATTCATTTCAACCATGAATGTCGACTCGCCGCTGCTGATGTTGTCGCTTGCTCCTACGCGTGTAAAAATCTTGTCGACAATGCCAATGTCGGCCGCACGCGCAGGTACAAAGCCACCCATTTGCGCCATGATGACGATCAACGCTGTTTGACGCAACACAGCGCTCTTACCCGACATGTTTGGACCCGTTATCATCATGATTTGTTGTGTGTCGTTGTCGAGATACACATCATTACTCACATAAGACTCGCCTGCAGGAAGCGCCAACTCGATCACCGGATGACGACCTTCTACAATCTTAATTGCGGTCGATGAGTTTATGGCAGGACGCACATAGCCATTGCGCAACGCCACACGTGCAAGGCTCATGAGCACATCGAGCTGACCGATTATTTGCGCATTGGTTTGAATGGCTGCTGTAAACTCTGCAATCGAAGCAACGAGTTCGTTGAACAAGCGCAATTCGACAGAAGACATTTTCTCCTCTGCGCCCAAAATTTTTCCCTCGTAGTCCTTCAACTCCTCGGTGATGTATCGCTCAGCCTGTGTGAGCGTCTGCTTGCGTATCCAGTCGACAGGCACTTTATCCTTGTGCGTATTGCGCACTTCGAGATAGTAGCCAAACACATTGTTGAATGATATTTTCAGCGACGGAATCCCCGTTCGCTCGCTTTCGCGGTCTTGTATTTTCTGCAAGTGGTCTTTGCCATGAAAAACCAATCGGCGGTATTCATCCAATTCGGCATCTACGCCATCTGCTATGACATTTCCTTTATTCACCGCCATGGGCGCATCGGCGTGCAACTCTCGCGCAATGCGCTCGCGCACTGCATCACAAGCGTTGAGTTGTGACCCCAAATGGACGAGTTCTGCATTGGGGCTCGACTCTAAAAAGGACTTCAGCGGAGCAATACAATCGAGTGCTCTTCGAATGTGATGCACCTCCCGTGGTGCGATACGGCTCACGGCAACCTTGGAAATGAGCCGCTCCAAATCGCCTATGTTTTTTATCTCTGCATTCCAATGCTCAAGAGACTCCTGCTGGTCGGTATAGTGCGACACTACCGAATGCCTCCGAGCTATGCGCGCCTCGTCTTTCAATGGCAACAACAACCAACGTCGCAACAGGCGAGAGCCCATTGGTGTAACGGTTTGGTCGAGCACATGCAACAAGGTAGTCGCGTTTTCATTGCCACTGCTCACCAACTCGAGGTTACGAATGGTAAAGCGATCAAGCCACACATACTGGTCTTCTTCGATGCGTGAGAGCGTGCGAATATGATCGACCCGATCGTGTTGGGTTTCACTTAGGTAGTGCAGCACAGCACCCGCAGCAATGACACCGACTTTCAACTCTTCCACGCCAAACCCTTTCAGGCTGCGTGTTTCAAAGTGTTTATTCAACAGCTCACTTCCAAACTCATGGGTAAACACCCAGTCGTCTAAACGAAACGTGAAGAACCTATCGCCGAATGCCTCTTTGAATTGCTTGTCAGTATTTTTTTGGTAGAGAACCTCGCTCGGACGAAAACTTTGCAGGAGTTTGTCGATGTATTCATGACTGCCTTGAGCTGTGAGAAATTCACCTGTTGAGATGTCGAGAAACGCAACACCCCACATGTTTTCCTTGTAGGTTACCGCCGCGAGAAATGTGTTGCTTCCCGTATCGAACGTTTTCTCGTTGTACGAAACACCCGGAGTAACTAACTCGGTGATGCCACGCTTCACAATGGTCTTGGTTAGCTTCGGATCTTCGAGTTGATCGCAAATGGCTACGCGATTTCCTGCGCGCACCAGCTTGGGCAAATAGGTATCGAGTGAATGATGTGGAAACCCCGCGAGTTCAACGTATGCCGCGGCTCCATTTTTTCGCTTAGTCAATACGATGCCTAAAATGCGTGAGGCCTTCACGGCATCTTCACCGAACGTTTCGTAGAAGTCGCCCACGCGAAAGAGCAACAATGCATCAGGGTATTTTACCTTGATGCTGTTGTACTGCTTCATGAGCGGTGTTTCGACAACGGATGGGGTTTCTTTTTCTTCGAATGTATTCAAGGCAATAACGTTGGCATCAAAGGTATAAAAAGCAAAACTGCCGCTACATTTCTGTGAACGGCAGTCTTGCAATCATGTAAAAATCGTTTCAAAGCAAAGCTAGATTCTTATTCCTTTTTACCGACGTTCGATTATGAACACAGGGCGTTAGGTTGTAAACATTAGATTTCGCGCCGGGCTTGAGCAAAAGGAATGGAAAGGGACGCGCTGCTGAGCGTCAATAGGTCATAGAAAGGGACGCGCTGCTGAGCGTCAATACGTCATAGAAAGGGACGCGCTGCGGCGTGTCAATAGGTCATAGAAAGGGACGCGCTGCGGCGCGTCCCTATCCACCTTTTCACATATTAGTTCTGTTTGATGATTTTTTGTTCCCAAATCCCACCGTCCTGCATCACGCGGAACGTATACACGCCAGCGGCGAGGGTATGAATGTCGATGCGTGAGGTGCGTTGTGCGCTCATCACGAAGCGACCTGCAGCGTCGAAGATCTGTACTTCGTTTGGTGCAAGGCCGTTGATGGTCACAATCACTTCGTTGGTTGCAGGGTTGGGGAACAACTGAATATTCGCTTCCAATTCTTGCACGCCCACGGTTCCTTCGCACTGGCAATTGGTGTTATATACATCGTTGTTTGTATTCGCATCGCCATCGTCGCAAGTGTCGCCAACGAAGAAGCACGAGCCGTCGTCGATGGTTGCACCTGAGTTGTAATTGCATGCGTCAGCATTGGTGCAACCGAGAAAAGCCAGCGTTTCACCAGCGCACATGCAATCGAGGGTAATCACATCATTGATGGTCATCATGTCTCCATCGTCGCAAGGCACACCTACAAAGAAACAAGAGCCATCGTCGGTGGTTGCGTTCATGTCGTAGTTGCACGCATTGGGTTCGGTGCAACCCGCAACAGAAACAACCTCACCTGCGCACATACAGTCGAAGCCGTAAACGTCGTTGATGGTTTCAGATAAACCATCATCACATACATCGCCCATGAACACGCATGAGAAATCATTCACGGTTGCAGCAGGATTGTAATTGCACGCCGACATAGCTGTGCAACCAACAATTTCGCCGGCGCATACGCAGTCGGCATTCCAACTATCATTTTGCGTTTCGGGGTTGCCATCATCGCACGCATCTCCGTTGAAGTAGCAAGTTCCATCGTCGAGCAATGCCAACTCATTGTAATTGCAGGCTAAGGGTTCTGTGCACCCAAGGAGCATACCCACACATACGCAATCAGCACCTAGCATATCAAAACCCGTTGTCGCGTCGTCGTCGTCGCAGGGCTCACCGGGCAATGTGCACGAACCATCGTCGATGGTTGCGGCTGCATTGTAGTTGCACGCTTCAACAGCTGTGCAACCGGGAGTTTGCCCGTTGGGTTCACCGGCGCAGATGCAGTCGGCAATTATCACATCGTTCTCGGTTCCGAGGTTCGCGTCGTCGCATGCATCGCCCACGAAGAAGCACGAGCCATCTTCGGCGCCGGCTGCGGGGTTGTAGTTGCACGCCATCATATCAAGGCAGCCCAACAATAAACCGGTGCACACACAATCGGTGTTGTAAAAATCTTCCACCGTATTTTCATTGCCATCATCACAACTGCCCCCTACACCGACGCATGAAAAGTCATCGAGAGTTGCGATAGGATCGTAGTTGCATGCGTCAGGGTTGGTGCAGCCTTCAATCTCACCTTGACAAGTGCAATCGGCAGCCACGAAGTC
>CAMBPD010000049.1 GCA_945869405.1 Chryseobacterium gleum
GTCTCGGCCGACCCGAGATGGTAAATCAAACGTTGGTTCTCTTGAAAGTTCCCTTGCACACGGGAGCTTTCAGTGTAAGTTTGAGACGAAATTCACATTGGATTCATTGAAAGCCATTATTGATCATCGCATAAATAAAAACACATGAAGTACTTCATAATCCTACTCTCACTCGGCTTATTCGCTCATTCAACCATGAAAGAAATTTATACGTTTTCAAGCCAATCGAACATCAAGGAATGGCGCCCCGTCAACGATGATGTGATGGGTGGTATATCAAAAAGTTCATTGAGACTTACTTCAGCCGGACAGGGCCAATTTTCTGGTCATGTTTCATTGGCAAACAACGGAGGCTTTGCCTCTATTCAACTGAACACAACCATCTCAAGGGCGGAAGAACAGAAGTTCATTGTGTTGCGCGTGAAAGGCGATGGCAAGAATTACGAGTTTCGTTTGAAGAGCAGTATTTCTCAGTCCGAGTCTTACGTGCACCCATTTAGCACATCCGGCGAATGGGAAACCATCACGTTAGCAATCAGCGAGTTTTACCCCCAGTTTAGAGGAAACAAATTGAATATCCCAACTTTCAATTTCAACACCATCGAACAGTTGAGTTTTCTCATTGCCAACAAACAAGACGAGGACTTCGAATTGTTGATTGACTGGATTGGTTTGGAATAAATACAAGGACGTTTGCAGCTATGTCGAGTAGGAGAAAAACATACGGCCGACAAGCAGGCCGATGGAATCGCAAGCGTTTGTCCACAGAGTGCATGCGGGGAATAACTTTTTGGTTTTCCAACAAGAACCTAACGCTTACTTTCGTTTTCTCTGCATAAAGCGAAAGCCAGGTGTACGAATCGTTCATCATTAACTTACCGACATTCAATATTTATTCAAGAATCTTTACTCTTACTTTCGTCCAGAAAAGATTCTTTTTACTGCATAATGGCGACTATCTTAAAAATTGCAAGAACAGCTAAGGAGTTAGATGACGTTTTCTGGCTCCGCCATGAGGTCTATGTAAAGGAAGACGGCAAATTCGGGGGAGTTCCTCATAAGCATGAAAGGCTTCATGACCGATTTGATGGATTGCCGGGCTCCATAAACATAATCGCCTATCAAGGAGATGAGCCCATTGGCACCTTGCGCATCAATTTCGATAGTGGTATCGGGCTTCCCTCAGGCGATTATTTCGATTTTAACCCGCACCTGAAATTAAATGTCGGAGAAGTAGTGGTGAGCGGTGGTATGCTGGCCATACGCAAGAACTGGCGACGTCGCCGGGACGTTATTGCCGCCTTGTTCAAGATGGGCATAGGAATACTGAACAGCAGAAAGGTTACGCACATTATCGCCACAGTGAATCATGAAACAGTTTCGATATATAAAAAACTTGGCTTCTGGGAGGTGCATGATGCTGTATGGGTTGAAGAAATAGGTAACCATATTATACCCATGGTCTCGAATTTTGATACTGTATATCAGTGGGCGTTTGGTAATCTGATCAAAAGCGATATCGAATCCTTCTGGATTGATCAGTTTTCCGTGGAATTTGAGCGAGTATTGCTGGATCCGGGTGAGAGCCTTTTTGCCCAGAACGACGAAGCAGATTATGCCTACATCTTAGACGAGGGATTTATTGACATCTATCGCAAGGATGCTGAAGGTAAGGAATTGAATCTTGCAACTTTGGCTTCCGGGGTCTTGTTTGGCGAGCTAGCCTTGATAGATCGCCAGCCACGCGCTGCTAGCGCTGCTGCTAGAACGCATGCTGAAGTGCTTCGCCTGAGCCGGGAGCAGTTTTCCGATATTTTAAAGTCTGATAGCCAAAAGGCGGAGCAATTGTTGTTCATATTTGCGACACGGATGCGCAAAACCGACGACTTGGCAATGGTGATGGCATTTGCACCTTTAACCGGAAGGGTTCGGTATGCGCTCGATAGGATGCGCGAACACGCTATCCCGGATCGAAATAAACCGGATGAATTTGTTGTACAAGCCAGCCCGTTGGAAATTGCAAAAACAGCAGGGGTGCCCGAAGAAGAGGTTCGCAAAATTCTAGAGATTGAGAAGCAGGCAGGCCATATCGATTACGGAGAGGAGTTGATCCGATTTTTACCCGCCCCAAAAAATTAATTACAAGGATGCAATCATTAGAGTGAGATATAAGATGGATAAATCACAAATATTTTCTTCTTCGGAGGCCTTTTCGCGCAACCTCGGCTTGATTTCCAAGGAAGAACAGATGCGCCTTGCCTCGAGCCGGGTTGTCATTGCGGGTTGCGGTGGTGTGGGAGGCTGTCATGCGCATATGCTGGCGCGACTCGGCATCAGCAAATTTCGTTTGTGTGATCCGGACAACTACTCGGTTGCCAATTTCAACCGTCAGTTTGGCGCAACGATGACCACGGTAGATCAGAACAAGGCCAAAGTAACAGCAGACATCATCAAGTCGATCAATCCGGAGGCAGAGGTCGAGTACTGGGAGCACGGCGTTGATGAAAGCAATATCCGAGCATTTCTCTCCGGTGCTGATTTGGTGGTGGACGGTATCGACTTTTTTTCCATCGATGCACGAAGGACTCTTTTCTCGGCCGCCCGGGATTGTGGAATTCCGGCAATGACCGCGGCTCCGCTAGGCTTTTCCGGCACACTGCATGTTTTCATGCCCGGAGGAATGAGTTTTGATCAGTATTTTAATATTTCTGACGAACAGAACTATCTGGATAAGATCGTAAATTTTATCATCGGGCTCGCTCCCCACGCACTCCATATCAACTACATGGATTTGAGGGTTATTGATCCTTCGACCGGTCGAGGGCCTTCATCGGTAATCGGGGTTCAACAGGCTGCTTGCCTGCTCGGAGCGCAAGCCGTTAACATATTACTGGATCGGGGCGGGGTGCACGTTGCCCCGAGGTTTATTCAATTCGATGCCTACCGACAAAAACTGGCATTCGGAATCATTCGCCGGGGAAACAAATCAATCCTGCAGCGCCTGAAAAAACATCTGCTATTGCGGAAATTTAATAAAATCGGATTAACTGAAGCGTTTTTGCGGCCGTCGAATGGATGACTTTCAACAACATATTATCCACGCTGCGATTAGGGCACCATCAGGAGACAATTGCCAGCCCTGGAGATTTAATTTTCAGGCCCTTCGGAAGTTGGATGTTCACATCGTGCCGGAGCTGGCCGAAAGTTTTTTTGATGTTGATTTCTGTGCGACCTATATATCCGTAGGCGCCGTTATTGAAAATATACGGCTGGCGGCAGGGTATCTAGGGTATACCATTGATGTTGAATACACCGCAACAGCCGAGGCAACTAGCCCTGCTGTGACTATTCATTTCATACCGCATCATCAGCGCAAGTCGGATGTTGAATATTTTTTTCAGGCGATGATGGCCAGGACTGTGAACCGACGACCGTACTTGCCCAAAACATTAGCGCCCGCCATTTGGGAGCAGCTCCTCAACGTTGAGCTTCCTGACGATATTTCTGTTGTTTCCTATGTCGGTGAAAAAAGAAATCAATGGATCAGCGCAATTCGTGCCGCTGACATCATTCGCTGGAGTCATCCCCAAATTCATACCGAGTTATTTGATAAGATCCGTTACAATAGGGCTGAAACAACCAAGAAAAAGGATGGTCTTGAAATCGACCGATTGGGTATTGGTCCCGGCGCTAAGTGGCTCATGAAGTTTTTAAGTTCTTGGCATCGGCAACAGAAATTGAACAAGGTTGGATGCGCACATGTTTTAGCGGAGCAGACAGTTGGACTTGTTCGTGCCTCGTCAGGTTTGGTATGTGTATGGACCAAAGATGATTCAGAAAAATCATGGATTCGTGGAGGTGAAGTCACGCAGCGCCTTTGGATTCGGGCCCATCAACTTGGACTGGCAGTGCAACCCTTATCTGTTTGTCTCTATTTAAAACGTCGGACAGACCTCGAGGGTCAGGCTGCATTTGAACCGGAGCATCAAAAGCAACTGCGATTGATTGAAGGTGTTATCGACCAAATTTCAGAGGACAGGGATACAATTAAAATCCCGGTCATGCTTTTCAGGGTTGGAAAAGCGATCCCCATGAAGACGCCAGCGGTGCGCAAGCCAATTGAGGCATTTATTTAAACGTCATCTAATTACGATTCACGCAGTGCATTTAGCCTTACCCCTTAATGAACCTTTGCAGCTTCTCTACACTGTCTTTTGCATCGCCATAGAGCATGAGGGAATTTTCTTTGTAGAACAGCGGGTTGTCCTCCCCTGAATATCCGGCATTCATAGAGCGCTTCATGATGACGACCCTTTCCGCTTTCCAGACCTCAATAACCGGCATACCGAAGATTGAGCTTGCGGGATCGTCTTTCGCGCTTGGGTTCACCACGTCATTTGCCCCAACAACAAGCACCACATCAGTAGTGGCCATATCGTTGTTGATATCGTCCATTTCCAACACAATGTCGTAAGGCACGTTGGCCTCTGCCAGCAAGACGTTCATATGACCGGGTAACCTACCCGCAACAGGGTGTATGGCAAACCGCACGTTGACACCGGAGTCTATAAGGCTTTGGGCCATTTCATAAATAGGATACTGCGCCTTAGCGACCGCCATGCCATAGCCAGGCACGATGACCACAGATTTGGCCGACATCAAGAAATCTGCTACCTCTTGGTGGTTGGTGGCCGTAGCCTCCCCATGCACGACCTTTTTACTTTGGCCGCTTTGAACCTTGGCACCACTGGCGAAAATGACAGACAGAAAAGAACGGTTCATAGCCTCACACATGTGCATGGAAAGTATGGCGCCTGAGCTTCCCACCAGCGCACCTGTGACAATCAATAAATCGTTTCCCAGCATGAATCCAGCGGCTGAGGCTGCCCAACCAGAATAAGAGTTCAACATGGAAACCACCACGGGCATGTCGCCACCGCCAATGGCCATCACCAATACGACACCGATAACCGATGCGATGGCCGTCATGGCAAACAATGCAGGCAAACCCTCTAGGTTGTTGGCACCACAAAACACAATTCCTGCGGCAATACACGCAAGTAAGAGCGTGAGGTTCATGGATTGTAGCCCCCTGAAATTCCATGGCTTTGAAGGTATTCTTCCTTCTAGTTTACCCCAAGCCACTAATGACCCTGTGAAGGTTATGCTACCAATAAATACACCCACAAAAACCTCTATTGAATGCACCAAATGGCCAGCAGACTCCACCCCGTTTGTGGCGGTATCGATATACGACCCAAAACCAACCAACACCGCTGCGAGGCCCACAAAACTGTGCAGTAAAGCAATAAGCTGCGGCATGGTGGTCATTTGTACTTTCCGGGCAACCAGAATACCAATTACCGAAGCCACCGCAATAGATACTACGATGAAAATCCTACCTTCTACACCGGCACCGAAAAGTGTGGCTATTATGGCTATGAGCATTCCTGCGATACCATAAATCACTCCTCTCTTGGCTGTGCTTTGAGAGGATAATCCACTCAAACTTAAAATGAACAGGATACTCGCATAGAGGTACGCTGCTGTTTGTATTTCATTGTTGGGATACATGACTTACTATTTTCTGAACATTTTTAACATTCGATGCGTGACGAGGAAGCCACCGACAATATTCACGGTGGCTAGCAGTATGGCCACCATAGAGAGAATCGTGAGCACATTGGAAGGGCTATCTTTTGTTTGCAGCAAACCGCCAATGACGATTATGCCACTGATGGCGTTTGTAACAGCCATCAAAGGCGTGTGCAATGCGTGAGCAACATTGGTTATGACCTGCCAGCCGATAAATACAGCGAGCACAAATACCGTAAAATGTTGTAAAAAATCTTGTGGGGCAAAACTTCCCACTAACGCAAGCAAGGCACCTACAAAGACGACACCGCGAATGGCATTCAACGCCTTTTTCCTTGCCGCACTCTCCGGAGTAGCATGCGTGTTGGCTGCCTGGGCAGGAAGTTCTTGTGTCTTCGCTTTTGCCGATGGACTCACCTCGAGTGGTTTTGGGGGCCAATTGATTTTTCTATTGTAAGTAACCATGGCTCTCGACACAATGGCATCTTCCATATCGATATGGAAATGTTCGGCCTTGCCCATATCATCGAGCAAGTGGCACAGGTTGTTTCCATACAACTGGCTTGCTTGCCCGGGTAACAAATCGATTTTACCGAGTATAATAACGCCGTTGTCTGTTGTATACACCTCTCCGGGTTTGGTGAGCATACAGTTTCCGCCTGAGGAGGCGGCAAGATCTACCACTATAGAACCCCTTTTCATGAGCTTCACGTGATAATCCAACCACAACTTAGGGGCCGGTCTGCCGGGTATTTGGGCAGTAGTAATGACTATATCTACATCCTTGGCCTGTTCCGCAAAGAGTTTCATCTCTGCATCGATGAACTCTTGGCTCATTTCTTTGGAATAGCCCGACTCTGTGCGGCCGTCTTCATTGATATCTACTGTCAGAAACTTAGCTCCCATTGACTGGATCTGTTCGGCCACCTCTTTTCGCGTATCGAAGGCTCTTACAATAGCTCCAAGCGAATTCGCTGTTCCTATGGCGGCAAGCCCCGCCACACCGGCACCCACAACCAGCACCTTGGCGGGCTCTACCTTTCCTGCAGCGGTTATTTGTCCATTGAGGAAGCGACCAAAATAGAAGGCCGCCTCTACCACAGCTCGGTAACCCGAAATATTGGCCATAGAGGAAAGGACATCCATTTTTTGAGCCCGAGAAATTCTGGGTATGGCATCCATCGCTATGGCATTCACCCCTTGGTCTGCCAAGCGTTGCAAAAGCGGTAGATTCTGACCTGGGCCCAAGTAGCATATCAGCACAAGGCCATTGGGCATCATGGAAACTTCCTCGGCGATAGGCTCACGTACTTTCAGCACCAAGTCCGAACCACCGTAAATATCGCTAGGCGTGCTCGCTATAGTGGCTCCTGCTTCTTGGTAATCCAAATCGGTGAACCCCGCAGTGATTCCGGCGTTGGACTGAACCGATACCTGAAAGCCTTGCTTCAATAAGCGACCAACCGATTTTGGCGTGGCAGCAACGCGAGATTCTCCAATGACTACCTCGGTAGGTATTCCAATTTTCATTTGTACTGACATACTTTTTCTAATTCTGAGGTACTAATCTATCGCATGAACAACAACTCGCGAGTAACAATGTTCCTGCTATTTTAACTTTACAACTTTTTGGGGGCCGCATATTTTTGCTGTCTTAAATATTTGCACCCAATTCTCCCCAAAACTCCATGAAACAGTCAACCGTTTTTATACGACTCTTTTTACTTCTGTTGGTTTTGATTACCACCAAAGACATGGTGGCACAGAACTACTTCATCACGCTAGCAAAAGACTCCGTTGCGTGTCGTGCCATCAACTTTTTCGACACGAATGCGCAAGGGAAAATGATTAAGCTGGAGTACGTGAATTCGGAGAATCAAACCATTCTGCTGCTGAAGAATGACATACCGGAAATCAAAACACTGGTTCAGGACGGTGTCATGTACTTAAGGATGCCCTTAAAAATCGATAAACCCGACGGCTATTACCGATATGGCAGACGCATGGTGCACGGTAAAGTAACGGTCGATGTATTTGATGATGTTCAAACCAGCTATCGTTTGAAGGAAAATTTCAACGGCTCATTCAGCAATGAAGGTGTCATGAAGGAAACACGAGAGGGCGTTTACATTGGCCACGTGCGCTTGCCCGATGGCTCAGTGTATGAAGTTTCAGGATTGAAGGGGATTAAAGCCGTCAAAACCATTCGGGAATACATGTTTGAATGTGACGAATACGAAAAGGAGTATTTCGCGAATCCCAAGTATCAGACATGCACATTTGAAGAAGCAGTGATTGACTACAATCGCATGTGTCCGTGAAGGTATAGTAAGCCAACCGATTGGGAGCAGCAACCCCTATGCGCCCTTCCACACCAACCAAATGCACATTTTATGATTGATTTCGTTCACGAGTTAAAGGCGCGTTGTGTGATGAACTTTGCAAGGAATTGAGAGTTTTCAATTTCCTATACCCAATCAGACAACAGATGAAAACCAAGCCCTGCGCCAAATGTATGTCAGAGGCAAGCACGATGTTCAGAGTGCAACTCACGAAAGGGAAGCTTTGGGTGTTTGTTTGCGAGCCATGCTGCAACAGTGCTAGGAAAGAACCAAACTATCGCTACGGGGGCACTTGGAAAGGTTGAGTATGCCGCACGGAATTAAAAGCTACAGAGCAAAAAAGCACCTGACGTATTGCTCTTCACGCAAAAAACAATTATAAGCGTCTGCACCCCGACTGCTCGTTAGAAATAACGATTTTGAAATAGCCGCGAAGTTCCGGTAATAAGGGGAATACGCTCATTTGTCTTTGTCGCTCAAGGTTATGAAATTATTTCGACTCGCGTCTGTTGTACCTTTTTTTAGTCAAAAGGGGTAAATTTGCACCATGCTGGAGACTATTGAAGTGACTGTATTGATGACTGTTTTCAATACGGAAACCGCTTATGTAAAAAGAGCAGTCGATTCTGTGTTAAATCAAGACTTTCAAGCGTTTGAACTTATCATTATCGATGATGGCAGCTTGGGGGCCAATTGCGAGGCGCTGATGCACTATGTTGAAAAACATGAGAGCAAAGTGACTTACATACGCCACAGCAACAGAGGACAGTCTGAATCGATAAACCGATGGGCTATGGTTAGCTCGGGTAAATTCATAACGATACTGGACAGCGACGATGAATACAAGCCCAATCATTTGAGCTCATGTCTTCGAGAAATTGCGCAGCACGATTTGATTTGTTCCAACACAGAAACCGTGGTAGACAGTGTCGACGACTACTATGTGCCTGATAAAAACGATACTACCAAACTTATCCATCTGGACGAGACTGTTTTGTTCGGCACTCTATTCGGACGAAGGGAGGTATTCGAACGAATCAACTTTCGTTCTGGATTCGCTGCTGACGCTGCATTTTATGAGCAGGCGGAATCGCAATTTCGGGTGAAGAAAGTGAACCTTCGCACCTACGTTTACCACAGAAACATTCCCGGAAGTATTTGTGCGACCATCAAAATGGCAAATTTGACTAACTCTTGAACCATGGCCTTCGACGTTCGACGTTTTCCGCCCAACGAGGAGATCATACTCGCATGTCATATTACCGGAGTGCACGATGTGAATAGGCAGTTGACCTTAGAAAATGACCGCTACGACCTTGTGCGTGAGTGGGCTGAATCGGTAGCTGCCTCCCAACTGAAGGGAGTCATATTTCACAACAATTTCACAAAAGCAACGTGCGAGCGATTTGAAAATGACTTCATCTCATTCGAGGAGGTGGCCTATGAGCCGCGATTCAATCCAAATGTTTTTCGGTACTTCGTCTACAACGACTTCTTGAGGCGCTATGCCGATCACTTCAAAAGCATATTCATCACGGATGTCAATGATGTTGTTCTCGTTCAAAATCCTTTCATCCACCCTTATTTTCAAGAACACCCATCGTCACTTTTTTGCGGCGATGAACCGAAGAATCTCAATGACGAGTGGATGCTAGCGCACTCAACCCATCTGCGCAACAACCTAGCAGATTATGCCGCGTATGAAGAAAAATTCAAGGACGAGACGCTATTAAACTGCGGTATCTTGGGCGGTTCGGCACCGTTGATGATTGATTTCATTCAACAGTTGTGCGCTATCCATGAGCGGGCCAACAGGCATAACCTCACCGCTTTCACGGGCGACATGGGGGCGTTCAACTATTTGGCGAGAACACAATTTAACGCGCAGATTCTTCATGGAGCGCCTGTGAACACGGTGTTTAAGAGCTACGACAGCGATCGCACAGACTGTTGGTTCAGGCATAAATAATTGATCATTCCCAGCCTACTTGTAGCTACGAGACCCCATGACTTTTGATGATACTCCACGTTTTTTTTGCAACTTTCTTCAAGCGTATACCAGCGATTTACTCACCAAATGAGCTCATTTAAGATAGGGGGCTAATGGGTCTATTCCTCCCCACAGACCAATGGACTTGAAGGGCTGAAAACGGGCGAACATCTCTTCTTTGTACCAGTCCAACTGTTTTGTTTTACGTATTGCTTGCTGATGCTCCGGGCTAGCGTGGGCGAACTTTTTCAACGACTCAACATTCTCCCATATACTGATGGTGGCCATTTGCACAAGTGGGGCTTCGCCAATACCCTTTGTGTAGATGAGACCCTCGCAACCGCGCTGAATGGGCATTTGCGAAATAGGCACATAGCGCCAAAACTTCACCAATTTGCGGGTTCGAATGGTAGCACGCGTGATCACTGCAATAAGCGGATTGGCTATATCCAGATCTGTGGCGGCTTGGAATGGGTTGCCACCCGACCACAATCCTTTGGTATGAATAGGTCTCATGAAGATGGTCCAATGCTCACTCGACATCTTTTGGTAGCGCGAGTAGATGGGGGCCTCACTTAAAAAAGTGTGTGCCGACTGTTCGTTATCCCACACACCGAGCAATGCATAAACACCCCAGTCAGGAAATGGGCTGAAACCTAATTCTCTGCCGCTGCCCATTAGTTTGTAAAACGTGAGACCTCTTGTTTTACCGAGGGCTGCATGCGCAAACTGCATTTGCATGAACGCCCATGATTTTGATTTCAGGTTGGAGAAACGAAAAAGTGTTAGCGTAGTTATAGACCCCATGGAGAATGGCAAATGTAGAAAGATGCCCCAAGCCATCTTCGAACCATTTCCATAAAAGATGGTTTTTTAACTGAAGGTAGCGTATTTTAGAATATTAACGCTGGCGCGTATGTGGGCGTTTGGAAGACAAGCAAGAAAAAATTCCTTCTAAATTCAGTTGATGCAATGCAAGTAAACAACCTCGGCGAAAAGCTTTATCAAAAGTTTTTATCGAAGAAAACTAAAAAGCAATTTGAGCACGCCGTGCTATGGATCGCGCTCGCTAGCTTCATCGTGCACTTGATTGTGATAGGTCTAGTTCACTTCAACTTCATCCATGTGCAGGAAGCTTCGAACTTGCTGATGAACCCTATTGCCGCTATTTACACTCCATTCTCGTTCATCTTGGTGTATGAGGTGTACTTGTTGATTTACTACTTACCAAAATCCACTTCCATTTACATATCCAAGCAATATGAGATCATCACATTGATTATTATTCGACGTCTTTTCAAAGATTTGTCTGATTTGTCGCTTACTGCCAATTGGTTTAGTGAAAACAGCGATTTGCAGTTTACGTATGACTTAGTGGCTTCTGTAGTCTTGTTTTATCTGATCTACCAGTTTCACATCCAGCGCACGAAAGTGTACAGAACCCTTGATGAAAGGAAGGCTTTTGTGTTGAGCCTTTCGAAATTCATCAATGCCAAAAAATGGATTGCTACTGCTCTAGTACCGGTTTTATTCGTCATTGCCATATACTCATTTTCGACTTGGAGTATTGGAGTGTTTCAGCCTGGAGAGCAGCACGAGCTTTCTTTCAAAAACATCAACAACATTTTCTTTGAACAGTTTTTTAATATTCTGATCATAGCTGATGTGATCCTTCTTCTGTTCTCGTTTTTTCACACCGATGAGTTTCACAAAGTCATCCGTAACTCAGGATTTATCATTTCTACCATACTAATTCGCATTTCATTTTCCGTAAGCGGACTGATTAACACCGCATTGATTGTAACCGCCATTCTCTTTGGCCTTTTGGTTCTTGTCATTCACAACAAGTTCGAAAAGCAACTCGCAGCAGAGGCGATTACAGACAATAAAGACAACGATTTCTAATGGGGTCGCATGCTGAAGGTTGGGCCCTTAAAAAACATGAGCATGCACACCTCCCGCATGTTTGAACATGACCTAACCAATAACTTTCAAGAAAAACTACACGCGAATACTTTTCGATAGTATCATTGTAAAAACAAAGATTCTCAGATGTTCAAGAAATTCACTATCACAGACAAACTATTATTCCTCTCAGCGATTATGTCGTTGATATTTTCAGAAGTTCTTTACTTCCTGGGTGAGAAAGAAGACGGAACCTTTATTGGGTTGTGGGTTCCTTCTATATTGGCATTTGGAATCTATCTGAAGTTAATTAACAATTCAAGCAATGACTGAGTTTATCCCCTATTTCGCAGGACTCATCACCTTTCTTTTCGGTGTGGGATTCTATTTTTCCATTAATCAAGCCAACAACAAAGGGAAATAACCCCCTTAATGATTAGCTGAAAGTTCCGATCCTTGTTATTTTTTTTTAGATGTCATGCAAAGTTTCATGACGGTAATGGCTGTCATTCGTCAGCGAAATTCCTTCTGCTTTCTATACTTTGATTTCTACCCGACCCATCCCCCTCTTACGGGAATATTTGCTGTTTAGGTCAACGTGAGTGGCGCGCACCACTGCAAAATATTTTCCACACGTAGCACGTGAACAACCTTGCAGGATTTGTGAAAATTACGGGTTTCATTCTACCTACTTTCGTACAAACTATCCTCAATGAAAGAAGCATCTGAAACTAATAAATCAGTTTCACAGGATGAAGCGATGAAGAAGCTCGAAGCAATTAAACCTGCGATTTTAAAGCCTGAAATTTTGTCTAACCTAGATTCATTGGTAGCAAAATTTCACCCCATGGTGGACGAAAGCATTCCTTACCGGAATCTAAAAAACACAGAAACCAAAAAGAGAAGTCTTCATCGCCTAATTCGGAAGTTAGACGTTACGAATAGTCCGCGTTACCAGCGCACCATCGAAGACACATATTGCAATGTGTACTCTTTTGATTATTGTCACTTTGCGAAAGTTTACCTACCCACTGTATGGTGGAATGATGAGGCGATACAGAAGCTTCAACAAGGAGAAGATGTGTTGCCTGTGTTCAACGTAACCGTTCACCCCATCTACTCCAATGCCATACACGATTGGTTTTTGAAGTGGGGGGAAAGCTATGGTTGGAAGCGCATGACGAGCCTCACAGAGATTCAGCACAAGGTAAACACCGAGGGAGGTATTGGCATTATCTGCGCGCAACGGAAAATAGAGGGGCTATCTGGTCATATCGTTCCTATTGTGCCCGAAACAGATAAGAAAAAAGCATTCAGGGAAAATGATATTGTCCTCTACCCTCTTCAGTCGCAAGCCGGCAAATTGAACTACAACTACTTCGCAAAGAAAAGACGCGACTGGTGGAACAATGACCGCTATACCTCCTTCGTACTCTACTATCACGAATAAGAACTATTTGGGCAATGGAAGAAATCACAACCTCATCTTAATTTACAAAAGCAACGCACACCATGAAAAATAACCCGATAACAAAAACGTACTGGGGCATTGGGTTAGAAAACGAGACCTACCTTCAATTTGAAGAGTCTTTGCTCGTTTCAGGCAGATTCATTCAGGAAAAAATGGGGCGCGAACGCTACAGTATTGACTACCTAAAATGCTACAAACAAGGATGTCTAGAGACCGCTCTGGCGGCGGCTTTTGCTGCGGACAAAGAGTATAAAGTAAGTCGAATGATGAATAGCCATTCGCTTGAAAAGCTAGACATTCACTTTCAACATAAAACCATTCAATCGGCTCCACCACTTCTAGACAATCCGAATTACTCAGGCAAATCGATATTAGAGCTATTTTTAAAAACACAGCCCTACCCTATCCAAAGCATGTTGACTCAAAAAAACAATCCGATGGGTTGTATAATATTCGACGGTGATTCGATTGAGTTTGTGACCAAGTACTTTGAAAATAGAACTGTTGAAGAGACCTGCAATGAATTGAATGCCTCGAAGAGAATATTTTTAGAAAAGCTCAATGAATCGGGAATATTGGATGGAGAGTTGAACTTCCCCGAATATAACATAGGCATCAATATGTTTATGTCGAACCAAAAGAATCTTGTCTTGTTCAACAATGGAACCTTCCATTTCCACATCACTTTACCGACGCTCACGGAAGACAGCAAAATTGTGAACTACGAGGAGTTTGACACGGCTCATACCAATGCCATTTATTTATTGCAATGGTTTGAACCGTTTTTCATAGCCACGCTGGGAAGCCCCGATATTCTCTCTGTCATAAGCACCAAGCACAACCTGCAAGAGCAATTTGCCGGAGGTTCTATGCGCAACGCGATGTCGCGGTATACGGGAGTTGGCACCTACCATAAATCGATGGCGAAGGGGAAGATTCTGACCTACCCGGTAGATGAATTTCGTAAACTATTGAAGTTTGAGCAAGCCGACAAAATCTGGTGGCGCGACCAGGTAGAAGCTGAGCTTAGCTATGATTTGCTCTCTGACGTTGGGCTCGATTTTAACAAAGAGAAATTGTATCAGAGCGGTTTTGAGTTTCGAAGTTTCGATGAATTTCCTGCAGACTATTTGCCCGAAGTGTTGCACGCCATTGTGCTCATCTGTGAGCATTCTCGGAATGTTGTTGATTTGCCGTGGGCATGTGACAGTGTGATGTGGAATAATATGGTCTTCAAAACGCTGAAAAACGGTTTCCAAACGACCATTGATACTGAGGAGAAAACCGCCTTGTTGCAATTATTGAAATTGAGCGAAATGGATGCGTCACACTTCGAGAGCGTTGATCGTCTCGATGCCTTCTTCTTTGCCATTCTAGAGGTTTTACACAACCGATACACGAACGACAATATCTATCTTGATGCTCTTCTAGGGCACAAGATGGAGACGCCTCCTCGTTGGGAAAATTTCAACGAGCACCAAACGGAACAGCATCTTGTTCAATTGAATGCGGTTGGATGAACGCCACACAATCGCTCACTCAGGTTGCAAAAAAAATAGGCATTGAGTAGCAGCATACTTCCTTGTAGCGTCGAAGAAATGCGAAAGAACGGTAAGTAATTCCTAACACAATTCAACGTACTGTGCAACTCAGCCGATTTAAAGAGCGACTACCCCATATGAATACCTTACGTTTCAGTATCACAGCATGCGCAGTTATATTGTGGGCAACTGTGGCCCTCTCTCAAGGCATATCCTGCGATTCATTCACAATCACAAGTATTGAACCCGACACGTTTGATACCGGCAACACTCTCATCCACATTCAAATGGAGGGGAGCAACATGAATTTCATCAACTACCCCTACATCCCTCTGGTGTTGGATTGCACCGGTGATTCTGTTGCGGCAGGCACTCTGTTTTTCTTTGGGCAAATTGGGCAGACCACAGAAGGCTATCCCGTGAGC
This sequence comes from Chryseobacterium gleum, assembly GCA_945869405.1. GTDB lineage: Bacteria > Bacteroidota > Bacteroidia > Flavobacteriales_D > Sanyastnellaceae > JAIBBG01. The sequence continues at coordinate 15,270 of CAMBPD010000049.1, forward strand.
CTGTTAGACGCTGACGTTTGCTTTCCAATCACCATTCAATTCGTATACGGCAACGAACAATTTCTTAACGACACGTGCCTGCTCACCTATGGCACCAGCGGCCTATCGATAGCACAGGATCGCGGCAATGAAATGACTGTGTATCCTAATCCTACCGTTGGCCATGTTCAACTCTGCACAACGTCATCGCTTTTAGGTGAACCCTATGTAGTTTTAAATCAATTGGGTTCTACCGTATTGCAAGGGGTTTTACTGTCGATGAATACTCGATTAGAACTTTCTGAATTGAGCACAGGCATTTACATAGTGCGCGTTGGAGGGGAATCCTCTCGCATGATAAGAGTAGTGAAGGAGTAAGTACTTTTGCACGATGAAAACAACGGCTTTAATAACAGGGGCTAGCACTGGCATTGGACTAGAACTTGCCAAAATTCACGCTTCGAGAGGTGGAAATTTGGTGCTGGTAGCGCGCAACACATCTAAGCTTGAAGCACTGAAAACAGCATTGGAGAAGCAGTTTTCAATTCAGATAACCGTTATATCCAAAGACCTTTCACTAGAGAACGCCGCGGCGGAGATCTATCACGAAACCTCAAGTAAGCAGATTGTAATTGACGTGCTCATCAACAACGCAGGGTTTGGTGACCATGGCATGTTTGCTGAAACAGACTGGGAGAAAGAGTCGCAAATGATGCGTTTAAATATGACTACTCTTACGCATCTCTGCAAGCTCTATTTGCCCGATATGGTAAAGCGACAAAGCGGGCGAATCATGAATGTGGCATCCACCGCCGCCTTTCAATCGGGACCTACGATGGCTGTTTACTGCGCTACCAAGGCCTATGTGTTGAGTTTTTCAGAAGCAATCGGCAATGAAGTCCGAGACAAAGGAATATCAGTGACCGCGTTGTGTCCGGGCGCCACTGCTACCGACTTTAAGATTGCTGCGGGGATGGAAAACAGCAAACTTTTCAGCAATAAAAAACTACCAACAGCCAAGGCGGTTGCTGAATATGGCTATACCTCCATGATGAAGGGAAAACCTGTGGCTATTCATGGAACAGTGAATTACATTTTGGCCAACTCTGTGCGTCTCAT
>CAMBPD010000050.1 GCA_945869405.1 Chryseobacterium gleum
TGCGTATGAGCGTTTTTCCATGCGTTGTCATTATACTTTCAGGATGGAATTGCACCCCGCGAATGTCGAGTGTTCTGTGCCTGATCGCCATTATTTCACCAGTTTCATCGGTGGCTAGTACCTCGAGGCAAGTGGGTATTTTCGCATGGTCTACTACCCATGAATGATATCTTCCAACGGGCGAGGCATCAGGGAAATCGTTGAGTAAATAATCAGGCTGAGTGATGCTGAGGTTGGACGCTACTCCGTGGTAAACGGTCGATAGATTGCGCAGAGTTCCACCAAATGCCATTGCTATCGCCTGGTGACCGAGGCAAACCCCAAGGATCCGCTTGGTATCGGCATAACGCTCTATAATCGATAAAGTGATGCCTGCATTTTCTGGCAACCCAGGGCCGGGTGAAAGCACGATGTTGCCATATTCTGCTAACTCCTTGAGAGTGATTTCGTCGTTGCGCGCCACAACAACCTCTGCATCGAGTTCTGCTTCGAGATAGTGATGCAGGTTGTAGGTGAAGCTGTCGTAATTATCAATAATGATGGTGCGCATTGTCAATTCGGTTTTCAAAAGTACTGTTTTAATGGGCTTGGCTTCATCTGTGCGACTTATTCACATGCTATGGAAATCTTGATGGTGTTTTGCCCTGCTAGCTCGTCTATCTTCGCGCCGCAAGATCCTATTTCTCATTTTTGATTAGCTGACTCCATAGGGGGTCGGATAAAAAAAAAATGCCAAAAGACAACTCAATTCAGTCGGTCCTCATCATCGGTTCAGGACCCATCGTGATCGGTCAAGCATGTGAATTTGACTACAGTGGATCACAAGCAGCTCGATCTCTACGTGAAGAAGGCATCACCGTTACTCTCATAAACAGCAACCCCGCAACCATTATGACCGATAAGGTCGTAGCGGATAATGTGTATCTCTTGCCGTTGGAACCCGCCAGTATTCTTCAAATTCTTGCGGAGCATAAAATTGATGCGGTGTTGCCTACAATGGGCGGGCAGACAGCCCTCAACCTTGCCATTCAATGTGAGGAAATGGGTATTTGGCAAGAGCATGGAGTGCGCATGGTCGGTGTAGACACACATGCTATTGAGATTACTGAAAACCGTGAAGCGTTTCGAAAACTCATGGCGGAAATTGGAGTGCCAATGGCACCGCAGCGCACGGCAAAGAGTTTTCTAGAAGGAAAGGAGATTGCGCAAGTATTTGGATTCCCGCTTTGCATTCGTCCTTCCTATACACTCGGCGGAAGTGGAGCTGCACTAGTGCATTTGCAGGCCGACTTCGACAAACTGCTCGACAGAGCATTGCATCTTTCGCCCATACACGAGGTCATGATAGATAAGGCCCTCATGGGCTGGAAGGAATTTGAACTTGAGTTGCTTCGCGATGCCAACGATAATGTCGTGATCATCTGTTCCATTGAGAATTTTGACCCTATCGGAATTCATACGGGCGATAGCATAACCGTGGCGCCTGCAATGACACTATCCGATACTACCTATCAAAAAATGCGTGACATGGCCATTCGTATGATGCGCGCAATAGGGAATTTTGCTGGAGGATGTAACGTGCAATTTGCAGTTAGTCCGGATGAGCAAGAGGACATCATAGCTATTGAAATCAACCCACGCGTATCTCGTTCTTCTGCATTGGCAAGTAAAGCAACAGGTTATCCTATTGCCAAAGTGTCCTCTAAGCTTGCAATTGGTTACCACCTCGACGAGTTACAGAATCAAATAACGAAGTCTACATCTGCGTTTTTTGAGCCAACGCTCGATTACGTCGTCGTCAAAATACCACGTTGGAACTTTGATAAGTTTCCAGGGTGTAATCGCGAACTCGGATTACAAATGAAGAGCGTAGGTGAGGTGATGGGCATCGGGCGTAGTTTTCAAGAGGCGCTGCAAAAGGCCTGTCAATCGCTCGAAATAAAGCGGAATGGTCTGGGTGCAGATGGAAGAGAACTGCGCGATCAGGCGCAACTATTGGCTTCTTTGGAAAGACCAAGTTGGAATAGGCTTTTCCATGTGTATGATGCCATGAAACTCGGCATTCCCTTTAAAACCATCCAAGAAAAGACCCGCATCGACGCTTGGTTTTTGCGCCAGATAGAAGACATGATTCACACAGAGCGACGCATCGAAAAATTCGATATTCGAACGATGCCGCATGAACTCATGTTTGAGGCAAAACAAAAGGGATATGCCGATCGTCAAATAGCACATCTCCTCCGATGCCTGGAAAGCGAGGTGTATTCGAAGCGAGGAGAGATGAATATCCGCAGAGTCTATAAGTTGGTCGACACTTGTGCTGCTGAGTTTGAGGCAAAGACTCCCTATTACTATAGCACATTCGAACATGAGAATGAAAGTGTAGTTTCTGATCGCAAGAAAGTGGTCGTGTTGGGAAGCGGTCCAAATAGAATTGGACAAGGTATTGAGTTCGATTATTCGTGCGTTCATGGTGTGCTTGCCGCTCGTGAATGCGGATACGAGACGATAATGATCAACTGTAATCCGGAAACAGTCTCAACAGATTTTGACACGGCGGATAAGCTGTATTTCGAACCTGTTTTTTGGGAGCACATCTATGATATCATCCAGCATGAAAAGCCTGTGGGCGTCATCGTGCAGCTCGGCGGACAAACCGCATTGAAATTGGCAGAAAAGCTCGAGAAATACGGAATAAAGATTATCGGAACTGATTTCAAGTCGCTTGATTTGGCAGAGGATCGAGGAAGCTTCTCTACCCTGCTGAAAGAAAACAACATTCCGTATCCCAAGTTTGGTGTGGTCGAAAGTGCTGAGCAAGCGATTGAAATATCGCGGGAGTTGGGGTTCCCACTCTTAGTTAGACCTAGTTATGTGCTTGGGGGTCAGAAAATGAAGATAGTCATCAACGAAGCTGATTTGGAGGAGCATGTAGTGAATATTCTAAACGACATGCCCGAGAATAAAATTCTGATTGATCATTTTCTTGAGGGTGCAATTGAAGCTGAGGCCGATGCAATCTGCGATGGCGAGGATGTTTACATAATTGGAATCATGCAGCATATAGAACCCGCTGGAATTCATAGCGGTGATTCTTACGCAGTATTGCCGCCCTACAACTTGGGTGATTTTTTAATTACGCAAATCGAAGAGTACACTCGCACAATTGCTATGGCGCTAAATACTGTGGGGTTAATCAATATTCAATTTGCGATCAAGGATGATGTAGTCTACATCATCGAGGCGAACCCTCGCGCTTCTCGCACGGTGCCATTTATAGCCAAGGCTTATGATGAGCCGTATGTGAATTATGCTACCAAAGTGATGTTGGGTGAAAAGAAGATCCGCGACTTTAATTTCAACCCGAAACGCAATGGGTATGCAATCAAGATTCCGGTATTCAGCTACGAGAAATTTCCAGAAGTAAATAAAGAACTCGGACCGGAAATGAAGAGCACGGGAGAAGCCATACGCTTCATAAAAGATCTTCGCGATCCTTTTTTCCGCCAGATTTACTCCGAGCGTAATTTGTATCTCAGCAAGTAGAATTACTGCTTAATAACTCTGCGGGTGCATGCGCTAACTGAATTGCGCACCACGATAGTATAGAGCCCCGCCTGCCAATGCTTAGTGGGCAATTGAATTGTGGTTGAGTTACACTGAACGGCTTCTATAAGGCTGCCCTTGCTGTCATAAACGAGTATTTCCGTGATAACGCCGCCGCTCTGTAGTTGCACAAATTGGTCATTTCCGATGGGGTTTGGAAATACAACTACGTTCATGTCGCCCATAATCTCTCCAACAGAAGAAATTACTATGCTCTCTTCCAACGTGCAATCATTCGCGTCTGAAATTGTATAGGTGTAAGTGCCATTTTGAGTAATAGCAATTCCGGTTTCGTTTTGAATGCCGCCGCTTGGTGTGATCCATGAAATATAGTAGGCTGGTGTGCCTCCGTTGATGCTCACAAAAATGGAATCGCCAAGTGTGCTTGAGTTTGCGTTTACATCGATAAGTGCATAAGAACTTTGCAGAGCCGACGGTTCGAACACCTCGAATTGTGCGGTTTGGTTGACAGGACAAGCAGCGTCTGAAGAGATGTTTATGGAATAGGTGCCAGCGTTAAGCCCATCGATTGTCGATCCTGTTTCATTGTTGCTCCAGTTGTATGTGAGGTTGCCCGACGTTGTTTGCGCATTTACACTTATACTTCCATTGGCGGCGCCAAAGCAGGTGATTTGCTCGGTATCGAACCCGGTTATTTCTATTGCACTCGAAGGGAGTATGTCCAATATAATGGCTGCCGTATCGCACATGGCAATCACACCGTTGTCGCAGACATAATAGGGAATGATTACCTGACCAGTTGCAAAACTGCTTGCTTCGTAAATAAGCTCTTGCGTTTCCGCATCGAGTTGATAGTTGCCGCTGTTGGTGGTGCCGAAGGATAGGCTCAACTCAGAGTCGGTGCTTTGCTCATCGCTGATGATGTCGGGGAGGTTGATGGCAATACTTCCGCCTGGACACGTTTGGCCCAAAAAGTTGATTGCAGAAGGTGGTGTATTTGCTTCTTCAGGGCTTACAACGAAGAGTGTTAGGGTGCCGTATTCACATGCATTACAAGGGTCGCATGCAGAATAGGTTATGGCGAATAGACCTACGGTGTCTTGTGCAGGTAAGTAGGTGTAGCTACCATCTGAAAGCAAGGTAAAAGTCCCGCCTGAATTGTCTTCTTGAAGTGTATAAACGAGCGGCTCGAAATCGAGTTCAATATCGTTTGTAGCAACTGAACCCTCAAAAGATGTGTTGACGATAATTTGAACTCCTTCATTATTGATAATAGGGAAGTCGTTCACAAAGGTTATTTCAAAACTGATCATTGCACTGTCGCAAGCGCCTGCTGCATCGCAAGCTGCGTAATACAATGTGTCTGTTCCGAAATAATTAGCGGTTGGAGCATACGCAAACGATCCGTTTGTGGCAGCAACGAATGTTCCGTGCTGTGTCGTTTGAAGAATGTTGTAGAACAACTCATCGTTATCGGCATCGGCGGTGAGTTCAGTGAAATCGCCTTCTGTAGCAGAGTCTTCCGAAAGTGTTATTTGAGCACTTTGCGACTGGGGAATATCGTTCACTGAAGCAACTACAATTTCTAAGGTGCCTGGCGAGCAACCGCCTTCTTCATCGCACACTACGAACTGAATATATTCCGTGCCGTTGAAGTGTGTGTTGGGTGAATACTCGTAAGATCCGTCCTCATTCAATTGCAAAATTCCGTTTTCTGTGATAGAGGCAAGAGTAATGGTTAAGACATCTCCTTCGATATCTGAAACAGCATTGGCAAGTGTTCCCGTTAGATTGGTGTCTTCATTCATACCCGCTACTTGCGGCGCTACCAATGGCATGTCGTTTATGGCTGTAATCGTAATTTGAATGGTTGAATTGCTGCATGCATTTTCAGAGTCACACACGCTTACCACTAATTGTTCGGAACCAAAAGCATCCGTAAAGGGAACGAAACTGAATGTTCCTGACGCATTTACAAGGGCGATTCCAAGCGTTGATTCGCCGATAAGTTGATAGGTCATGGCTTGCATTTCTGCATCCGAATCATTGGCCGCGATGTTCCACTCTGCCGATAGGTCTTCTTGCGTTACTAGGTCGTCAGACACAGCAATTGGAGCATCGTTTATGCTGCTTAATGTGATGAATATCGTTGCGGTATCGCAAATGCCCTGAGGGTCGCAAACGAGGTAAGTAAATTGGTCGTTGCCGAAGTAGTTGTTGTTGGGGGTGTAGGTATAGGCGCCTTGGTTTTCTATGACAACACTGCCGTTCGATGCTGCGATCATGGTTCCAAAGAAAAGTGTTTCGCTATCCACATGGTCAACAAGGCTCGATAGAGTTCCACTTACCGTTTCGTCTTCTTGCACTGTGTGAGTGAATCCATTCGCTTGAGGTGCATCGTTTACAGAAAGTATACTTATGGTGAGCACCCCTTGTGAGCATGCATTTAGAGCGTCGCATGCTTCATAGGTGACTGTATCCACGCCCCAGAAATTTGTTGCTGGCGTGTAGGTGAAAATACCGGTGCTACTGATTGAAGCAACGCCATTGGTGGGCGCTTGAATGAGAGCGTAGCTGATGGCATCATTTTCTGCATCGCTGTCGTTCGTAGCAAGGTTTTGTGTGAGCGTTTCATCTTCGTTGACCTCGCTTGTTTCTGAGCCAATTGCAGGAGCGTCGTTAAGTGCGTTGATGGTAATGGTAACCGACGCCTCATCACATAAGTTTCCATTGTCACATACGCCATAGGTGAAGGTGTCGGTGCCGTTGAAGTTGTTTTCAGGGGTGAATGTGTAGCTGCCACTTTCTTGCCATTGCAAGTTTCCGTGCATAGGAGCTTGCAGGGTAGTGAAGGTGAATTCTCCACCTTCAGCATCCGAGACACTTGGCATTAGGTTACCGTTGATCTGCTCATCCTCGTTGGTCGCAACGGTTGTTGAAATGGCCAAAGGAGCTGTGTTGGATGTTAAAACGACGATTGTTAATGATGCAGAGGCGCAATTGCCATTAGCGTCGCACACCATGTAATTGATAATTTCCGTGCCTAAGAATCCACTGTTGGGTAGGTAGGTAAAGCTGCCGTTGGGGTTGAAGTTGAGCGCGCCATTCTGTGCTGTATTGAAGGTGCTGTAAGAGAGGACATCGCCGTCTCCATCGCTGTCGTTGGTACTAACATTTCCTGTAAGCAGGTTGCCTTCAATTACAGCTATAGACTCGCTGCTGGCTTGCGGTAGGTCTTCCACGGAAGTGATTACGATGGCAAGCTGCCCATTGGTGCATAGTCCCAACGCATCACATGCGGCAAATAAAATGGTTTCGGTACCAAAGAAGTTCGTGTTAGGTGTATAGTTGAACGAGCCCTCGCTATTCAAGGAAAATGCTCCATTGGCCGCACCTTGAATGAGTGTGATGGCAAGATTTGGATGGTCTACATCGGTAACTCCGTTCAACACACCACTTGTCGTTTGGTCTTCGTTGATGGTGATGAGTTGATTTGCTGCAACTGGCGCATCGTTTACGCTTGTCACAGTAATAGAGATAAGGCCTGAGCTGCAACCGTTGGACGCATCACACGCTTGAAAGGATGCGCTTAGTGTACCAAAGAAGTTCGCAGCTGGCTGAAATGAATATGTGCCGTTTGAAGCAAGGTTAAAAGTACCAGAATTAGGTGGCCCTTGAAGCGTGAAATTCAGTTGGGGTGTTTCCACGTCGGTAACAAAACTTGCCAAGGTTCCATTCAGCCCAACATCTTCGTTGGTTGTTAGGTTGGCCAACATCACCGTCGGAAGGTCGTTCAGCGCGTTTACAGTTATTGAAAGCTGGGTGGTTGAGCATCCATTCTGAGTGTCGCACACGCTGATACTCATCGTTTCATTGCCAAACCAATTTGTATTCGGCGTGTAGGTAAATTGTCCGTTAGTACTTAGGTTCAAGATACCTCCCAAAGGCAATTGAGTCGACGTGTAGGTGAGTGTGTTTCCTTCAACATCGTATTCTCCATTGCTCAAGTTTCCGCTAAGCGCTTGATCTTCGCTAGTGCTGAAAACGTCATTGGTAACAATCGGTAAATCGTTTATGGCGTTCACATTTATGGTGAGTGTTGTGGATGCGCACAAATTTTGTGGGTCACAGCCTTGTATGTTGATGGTTTGTGTGCCATTATAGTTGGCTGGGGCCGTATAGTTGTATGTGCCGTTGCTGTTAAGGGTGAGACCTGCAATAGTGTTTCCTCCTGGGGTTGTAAAAAGCAACACATTGGGCTCGGCATCGATGATTGTGGAAATAGTTCCGCTTGAATTCACGTCTTCATCCAACGTTAGTATAAAGGGTAATGCGCTCGGTGAATCGTTGATGCCGTTGATTTGAATATTGACGATGGATGTAGCGCAATTCACTCCGTCGCATGCTTGAATTTGGAAGCTGTCGAACCCGAAATAATTTGGTATTGGTGTATAGCTATACTGGCCATTCGCGTTCAGCAGTGTGGCAGATCCAAAGCCGGGCTGCGTGAAGATACTGTAGATGAGCGCTCCAGTGTCGTCGAAGTCATTACCCGCCACATTGATTATCCCGGCGGAATCTTCGTTCATTATTTTGTTGTCATCGCTCAACTGCGGAGGATCATTGTCCACATTATTGATGGTTAGGTAAACGATTCCTTGATCGCATTGGCCTACGACATCACATGCGTTGTAAATAAAAGAAACGTTTCCTGTGAAGTTGGCAATGGGGGAATAGGTGTAACTGCCATTGGAAAGCAATTGCAACTCGCCAGAAGCAGGAGCTTCGAGGAGTTCGAAGGTAATCGCATCGTTTTCCGGATCGCTAACTAGGGGAATAAGTGTGCCTGAATGCACCACATCTTCATTCAAAGAGGCTAGTGTGAGATCGTTGGCTGTAGGATTTAGGTTGGGGCCCACAACAGTTAGAAATACAGTGGCAGTCGCATAAAGGCCACAATGGTCAACAACATAATATTGGAAGGAATCCGTTCCGGTAAAGCCGGTGTTCGGTGTGTAGGTAAAGGTGCCGTTTACGGAAAACAAATTGACAATTCCATTTGCGGGATTAGTGAATTTGAACCAATCCAGGGAAGTGTCTATGGTGTCTGTTAACGAGTCTGGATCGCCATCATTTGCTGTCACATCGCCTAGTCGTGGCGTGTTGAATTCCACAGCAAAGAAATCGTTGCCTGCAAAGGGTATAGTATTGTTAAAAATCACATAGAACTTAACCATAGCAACGTCGCAGGTGTTGTTTACGCATACTTGGTAGTAGATGCTGTCTTGATAACCGAATAGATTGAGTGGCGGCGTATACTCGAAATTTGCTCCTGTGGTGAATGCAAATTCACCAATGCTCGGACCCTCTACAACCGAGTAGGTTGCAACCTGGCCCGATGGCAGAATATCATTTTCACCTAAGTCGCCTGTCTCGACTTCGTTTTCCCATACGACAAAATCGTCGTAGTTGGCGATTACTTGCGCAAATGAAACGTGCACTGAGCACAGCGCAATTAGCAAGAGAATTGAATTAAATAAACGAAGCATTATGTTCTGTTTTAGTCCCAGTTCATTTTTACCGCTACCACAGTTTGTCCTAGTTAAAAATAAAACCGTTTATCAGTATAATACAAAAGTAATGATTTATTCTCTAAAAGCACATATTTCTACGGTGAATCGAGTCGAATAGCGGACTTATTCCTTTTTATCTTTTACCTTGGAATGCTGACGGGAGGTGAAGTCTTCCGCCGGGCTATATAAACACAAAGGCCGGTAAAACCGGCCTTTGAATCAATTACGATAGTTCTTTTACTACAGTGATAAGATTTTGAATTCTGTCCGACGGTTTTCTTCATGCTGTTTTTCGTCGCACTTTACACCGTCTTTGCATTTGTTGAGCAGTTCCTTTTCCCCGTATCCTCTCGCAACAATGCGCTTGTTGTCGATGCCCTTGCTCACTATATAAAGACCAGCGCTGTTGGCACGATCATCGGAGAGTTTCAAGTTGAAATTGTCGTTTCCTCTTGCATCTGAGTGCGAGCGTAGTTCGATGCGCATATTCGGATATTTCATCAAGACGGCTACGATCTTGTCTAGCTCAAGGGCAGCATCTGGGCGAATGTCGAACTTCTTGTAGTCGTAGTAAATATTGTCGATTTGTATTACGTCGTTTTTACAAAGTAGAGCAATGTCCATCGTAAGGTTTTTTGTGCCAACGATGCCACGAGTGTTAAACGCTTCTACCGGTTCACCACAATCCGCTTTTTTCGTTCGAACTTCATAGTCACAATCGATATCCAATTTTTCAAATCGGTATTTACCGTTCGCGTCTGTTGTTGCCGTTTTAGTTTCTCCCGATTTTTTGTTGACGAGTGAAACGGTAAGTCCAACGGCTCCCGATTTGTCGTCGGCATTGAACACACGGCCTTCCACATTTGCAACACTGTCTGGTATGCGCTTCATTTGAATGCTCGCGCTTGCACTTCCGTTGCTATTTGCGAGTTGTGAGCTACTCAGATTGGCCCTACCATCATTATGTTTTTCACGTTTACTGATGAATTCGTAATTGCGCGATGGGTTTAAACAACGATTGATCACTCCCGTATCGTCGGTGAGTACATTGCCAATCTCTATTCCGTTTTCTATGATTTTCAGTGATGCACCGATGATAGGTTTACCCGTTTCTTCGTCAGTAATGGCTATGTTCGTGTTGGTGCATAATTTTTCGAAGAAATACAAGTCATCGTTTATACCCTCTCCATTGCGGTTGCTGCTGAAGTAACCTGTTTTCGTTGTAGCGTTATATGTGATACCAAAATCATCATACGATGAGTTGATGTCACCACCTAAGTTTTCTGATTGGCTCCAGCTAGTACCCGATAGTTCGCTCATGAGAACATCTAAGCCGCCAAGACCAGGATGTCCGTTGGATGAATAGTACAAGATGTTTTCACTTGTGATGAATGGAAACACATCATCTCCGATGGAATTTATTCGTTTGCCCAAGTTCTCCGGCGTGCTCCAAGCCGCTCCATCCCATATACTCTTCCAAATATCCACTCCGCCTTCACCCCCTGGCATATCTGAAGCAAAGTATACCGTGTTGCCATCGGCTGTCAAACTCGGGTGCATGCAGGAGTAATTGGAGCTATTAAATGGCATGGGTACTTCGAGTCCCCATGTTTTTTCCCCTTGCGCAGAGGAGAATAACTGCAACCGAACAACACCTTGGCCATCCTTTGTTGTTTTTCCGTCAATAATGTTACTGCGTGTAATGACCATGAGCTTGCCGTCGCCGTTGAATGTGAGTGGTCCACTGTGGTAGTCATTTTTTTGATAGGTATCGAAACGACTAGGTGCATCGAACGATGAGCCCGTGCCTTTCGCATAGTAGGGCGCGTAAAAGGGACGGTTTGTTCCGCTGTTGATCAGTTTCTTGGAGCTTAATGCGCCTCGATCGCTTATGAAAACTATACCATCACCATACTGCACTGGACATATATCCGAAGACATGCCATTTGTGTTGACGCTTTTTACAGAATAAGAATTTTTCTTTTGTAAGTATTCGTCAAGATTACGTGTGCACTTGGTAAGCAAATCAATGCGTGCATCTCCCGCAAAAGCCGATGAGAATTTTGAGATCTCATTTTTTGCTTCTGCGTAGTGCGTATTCTCCATCATGGACAGGATGTAGAGGTAATGTTCATCAGCACCTGCAGAGTTAGAGGCAACCACTTTGCCATAGGCGCCTTCAGCTTTTTTGGCATCACTCACCTGACGATAGCAGTCGGCGAGTTTCGCCCAAGCAGCAAAGTTGGTAGTGTCTTTTTTCAGGCCACTTTCATAATAGGAAATGGCTTGAGGATAGGCCATGCGCGCATATGCTTTGTCGCCTTGAGCGATCTGTGCAAATGATACTGTCGATACTAGAACTCCGAGTAGGAGAAGAAGAAGGGAATTTCTGTAATTCATGTGTTCGGAGTTTAGAAGTAACGTGGGGATACCATTTTGTCCTTACTAAAGTTGAGGTCATAACCAATCATTATTTCATGTGACCCAGTGTTGTAATCTTGCAACATCGATAACGTGTAATCATAGCTATATCCAATCCGTAGTTGTTTGTTGATGAAGGCACCCACCATTACGTTAACGGCATCACCTGTGCGGTATCCGAGGCCTGTCCATATGAAGTCGTTGAAGAGGACATTGGCATTTACATCCAACTGTGCAGGTGCTCCCTGTACCACTTTCAACATGGCATTGGGACGGATTTTTATTAGGTTGTTTACACTTACCACGCCGCCTCCAGTTAGGAAGTAGTGGAAATATCCAACATTGAAAGAGTTTTGAACCTCAGTGCTGCCATTGGCAACATCTATTCTGTTATAGATCATGCGGGGAATGGAAAGACCACCGTACCAGTTTTTTGTGCTGTAGTACATTCCGAAACCAAGGTTGGGTGCTGTGCGCTTGCCACTGTTGATCATAAACTGTTGGTCGTTTTGTAGGTTAAGTTGGCTCAAGTTTTCACTCAAGCTTACTAATCCTAATTGAAGACCAAACGACAACGTCGCGTTTTTCAAACCTAGTCGGTAGGCTCCGTTTGCACTTACGGCTGTTCGTTGCGATACACCAATTTGTTCATTCACGAAATTGATGCCGGCACCAATTTTTCCATTCATAAGGGGTGAATGCACACTGCCAGTGAGTGTAGTAGGGGCACCATCCAAACCAACCCATTGCTGCCGATATAGCATTGTGCCGGAAAGACACTCTCTCGATCCTGCATAACCCGGATTGATGATTGCCTCATTGAACATGTATTGTGTGAAGCTTGGATCAAACTGAGCTTGGCTCACAAAACATGCAGCCATGCCGAATACGATCAGTAGGCCTTTGCGGAAGTTCATGATGTTTTTCATTGTACTTACTTGTATATACATGTTTATTGATTGTTCGAATATTTGATTACGATAAAGCCGGAAAGTTTCTCTTCAGCTTTTGCCGGATTAACCACGGAAGGGCCTGTTTCGAGGGCATAGAAGTAGGTGCCTTCTGGAACTTTTGTGCTGCCCATGGTGCCGTCTTCGTCTGCGTTGCCATTCCATTCGGCTTCAGAACTGTAACCCGTACGCTCATAAACAACATTTCCCCAACGGTTGAAGATTACAACTTTGTTCTGCGGATAGGCATCGATGTTTTCGATGTGGAGAGTTTCGTTCACGTTGTCACCGTTCGGAGAGAAACCTGCCGATACGGTGATGTTGTCGTCACCCATGGGCACAACGATGATCGTCACCGTGGCGCTCACACAATTGCCATCTGCGTCGCATGCCTCATAAGTAAACTCGTCAAAGCCATTGTAATCTAAGTTTGGAGTGTAGGTGAAGGTTCCGTCTTCATTCAAACTGAGGGTGCCATTCGATGTTCCATTTACAATGGTGTAGGTGAAACCCTCGGTGTTTGTGTCGTTTTCACTTACATCACCCGTGAGTGTCTCGTCCTCGTTCACAGTGTATTGATCATTCACTGCTGTAATGTCTGGCCCTGCTATTACATTAATGTAAACCGTTGCTTGGTCAGTGCCGCCATTGCCGTCGTTCACTTCATACACAAATGAATCGGATCCACTGAAATCGAGGTTGGGTGAATACGTGTAGCTTCCATCCGTCGTGTTTGCCGTTAATGTACCGCTCGATGGGGATGTCACTATTGAGTAGGTCAATGGTGTTGAGTCGAAGTCAATGTCGTTCAGATTTACAAGCATCAATAAATCCACGTTTTCGTCTGTAGTGTACTCATCATCGATTGCTATCGGCGAATCGTTTATTGGTGCAACAGTTATTGTCACAGTCACTGTCGAACAGTTGCCGTTGTCATCGCAAGCGGTGTATTCGAAACTGTCTGTGCCGTTGAAATCAGGATCAGGAGTGTAGGTAAACGTACCGTCGATGTTCATCACAACGGTACCATTCTCTGTGTCAATTATACCGGTTGGTGTATATACGAGTATATCTCCGTCGGCATCGTCATCATTTGCACCTGCATCAGCATTAAGAATGTCATCTTCGTTTACTGTGAAGCTATCATCTTCAACAGTTGGAAGCGTGTTTAGATCGATCACTGTGATTGTCACAATGGCGGTATCACAGAATTGTGGATCACACACTTCGTATTCGAAAAAGTCAAGTCCGGTAAAGCCTGCGTTCGGTGTGTAGGTGAAAGTTCCATCGGCATTCAAGATGAGAGTACCGTTGGAAGTAGTAATCGTGTTGGTATATACCAGTGTTTCACCATCAATATCGATGTCGTTCACAGAAACGTCTTCGTTTACAGTGCCGTTTTGAATACCTTCAAACGCATCATCAACGGCAATAAGACCATCATTGATTTGTGCTACGTCAATTGTAACAATGGCGGTGTCGCAACCGTTGTCGTCGCATGCTGTGTAGCTGAAAGTGTCGACTCCAAAGAAGTTGTTGGTTGGCGTATAGGTAAACGTACCGTCTGCATTGAAGATGAGCACTCCATTGGTGACGTCGGTGTACAACTCGAACGTAATTGGGTCGTTTTCAGCGTCGCTATCATTGGTTGCTACACTGTTTGAAACCACATCGTCCTCTTCGGCTGCAATGAAATCGTCCACTGCGATAGGTGCGTCGTTGATTGGAGTGATGGTGATGAAAACGCTCACGTAATCACAAACTCCAGCAGGATCACAAACAGAATAGTTGAATTCATCTGTGCCGCTGTACTCACTGTTCGGTGTATACACAAAGCTGCCATCACCATTAAATGCTAGTGTGCCGTTTAGAGGTTGGGAGGTCACATCATAGGTGAGTGTGTCTCCATCCGCGTCAACATCATTATCTCCGACGTTGGCAGATAGAACGGTATCTTCCTCAATGGTGTAGTTGTCGTCGTTTCCTTCTGGTCCGGCATTGGCCTCTACCACTTGTATGTAAACGGTGGCTTGATCGCACAACGTGGTTGGGTCACACATTTCGTAGGACAAGGAGTCTGCGCCTAAGAAATCGGTATTCGGAGTGTAGGTATACGTTCCATCCGTATTGAATACCAATGTGCCATTGAATACATTGTTCAAAAGCGTGTAGGTAATGAGGTCGTTATCTGTTTCGATGTCGTTGAAGGCTGCGTCGCCTGTGAACGTCTCATTGAGAGTCACGTTGACATAATCGTCAACTGCAACCGGCGCTGTATTCACAGGATAAACATTGATACTCACAAGAGCCTGGTCACAAACACCGAACGGATCGCATGCCTCGTAGGATATGATAACGGTTCCGAAGAAGTTTATGTTTGGAATAAACGTAAACGACCCGTCTGTGTTAAGTGTAAATGTGCCGTCGACAGTGTTGTTGACAATGCTGTATGTGAGCTCGTCGCCGTCTGGGTCGCTATCGTTTGCAGTGACAGTGTTCGTTAGCGTGGTGTTTTCAAAAATATTGAAAACGTCGTCGTTTGCTATCGGGGGATTGCTTGGCAATACTACGTTAATATACACTGTAGCCAATGGGCAGAAACCAAAGCTGTTGCAAGCGAAATAGGTCAATGAGTCAAGACCAACAAAGTTTGCGTCTGGAGTGTAAATCAAGTTTCCTGCTGCGTTCAATGTTACTGATCCGTTGGTAGGTTCGGATGCGATGAACGAGCTTAGGCCTAACCCCTCAGGGTTGAGGTCATTGGCAAGAACGTTCGTTGAAATGGCCGTGTTAATGGCTGTTGTCAGCGTATCATTAACTGCAGTATGCGGGTCGATAATCTGAGTGATAGTGATTGTGACTGTTGCTTGGTCGCACTCGCCCAAATCGTCACATGCGGTGTAGGTAAATGAATCTGTTCCAAAAAACTCTGCGTTTGGAGTGTAGCTAAACGTACCGTCTTCCGTGAATATCAAACTGCCATTTACAGTGGTTGTATTTATAGTAAAGGCAAGTGTATCCGCATCAGGATCTGAGTCGTTGTCACCAACGTTTCCGGTCAATACAATGTCTTCATCGGTAGTGTAGGTATCATCAACAGCCACAGGTGGATCATTGGGTATTTGAACCGCTATCGTAACTGTTGCCGTGTCGCAACCGTCTGCATCACAAAGGGAATATGTGAAGCTGTCGGTTCCGATGTAGTCAGTTGTTGGATCATAAGTGAATGAACCGTCTGCAGAGAGCGTCAACGTACCGTTGGTCACGTTGTCGCCAGGGGTCACAGTCAATACATCGCCATCGCCTTCTGAGTCGTTGAAGGTTACGTTTCCGTTGAGGGTTGTGTTTTGGTCTGTCTCGAATGTGTCATCGATGGCAAGTGGCGTATCAACCACCGGAGATACTGTAATGGTTACAGTTGCAGGATCGCAAATTGGCGTTGGATCACATGCTGTATACGTAAAGGAATCTGTTCCATTGAAGTTCGCGCTGGGTGTGTAGGTGAATGTGCCATTGGCGTTCACTACTACTGTTCCGTTGCTTGCTTGGGTAAGTAAAGCAAACGTAAGTGGGCTTCCATCGGGTTCAGAGTCGTTGGTGCCTACGTTTCCACCTACAGCTGTGTCTTCTGTGGTCGAGAAACTGTCGTCTTCCGCAACCGGCGGCGCAGATTCTGTAACCGTTATAGTCACTACCGCGTTGTCGCAAAGTCCAGGACCTCCGCAAACGTTGTAGGTAAAGGTGTCATTGCCGAGGTAGTTATTG
>CAMBPD010000051.1 GCA_945869405.1 Chryseobacterium gleum
ATTCGCCACGAGGGTGGTTAGGGCATAATCAGTAAGTGAAACAGCTGTTATGTCGGACGTGTTACCACTCCAAGCAACAAATACCAATCGGTTGTTATCCGCATCGTAGCAAATACCGTTTGGAGTGACATTAGTGTTGCTCACCACAGTGGAATAGGTTGGGTTCTGCAGATCTGAATAATCAATCTCCATTATTTTGGCGTTGGAAAAATCTGTTACCCAAACGCGGTTAACACCATCGCAGGCCAATCCGTTAAGGAAGCCCGCACCAACAATTGACACAGAGGAAATCAAACTACCTGAATCGAGTTGGTACGCCTTCACGGTAGATCCCACAACACTAAACAAGGTGTTTCCAATAATCTCCATTCCGTAGTCGGCTTGCGGAGTCCCACCACCAATCACTCCTATTGCATTTCCCGACGCATCCACCTCCATGACACCGCTTCCATTACTCACCAGAAAACGATGGTTGATTGGGTCGTACTCAGCCGATTCAATGCCAGAAAGCGTTTGAGCGCATAGGATCGAATTCAGCACGATAAAAAACAATAAGAACGGGAGAGTTTTCATGAAGATATTTTAGGATGCAAATATGTAGATAAGTGTACCACCTTTGCACAAATCACGATTCAAACCAAGAAAAATCCTACTTGAATTGTATTACAGCCAACCAAAGTAATTATTTGCAATGAAATCTTTTTTAACCGCCTTATTCTCGGTGTTTGCAGCATTTGTTGTCGCCCAAAGCACCCCCATCGTAGTCTTCAATGAATTAAACATAGACAACCCTGGAGGGGCGGATGTTTCAGAATTTGCAGAGCTTTACGGGACTCCCGGAGCTTCTCTCGATAGTTTGGTTGTTGTCTTATTCGAAGGCGGCACCGATTTGAGCTACCAGGCCTATGACCTCGATGGTTACTCACTCGACAACAATGGCTTTTTTGTAATCGGTAATGCCGGAGCAGCCAATGTTAATTTGGTGATACCCAACGCAACCATTTCAAATGGCGCAGATGGAATTGCCATCTACCTAGGCGATGCTACCGATTTCCCGACCGACACCCCTCCCACTACAACCAATCTTATCGATGCGGCTGTATACGGTACGGGCGACCAAACGGACAACGGCCTGATTTCGGCGCTCGGTCTCGATGTGGCTGTAAC
Organism: Chryseobacterium gleum; assembly: GCA_945869405.1. Lineage (GTDB taxonomy): Bacteria > Bacteroidota > Bacteroidia > Flavobacteriales_D > Sanyastnellaceae > JAIBBG01. Next base: position 1,168 of record CAMBPD010000051.1, read on the forward strand.
TGGTTATGTTCAGCTCGATGAAACGGCTCAACAAGCAGGTGCCGACTTGTCAATTTCGCGCACGCCCGATGGAGGCAGTGCATTCGACTTTGGCCAATGGACATTACAGGAAATAACTTCCGGAACCTTTAACGTACCTCCCTGCTTGGCAGGCGATATCGAGCCAACCACCGGAACAACGACAGCAACGTTGTGTGCGGGATTTGCCACATCGGTTATTGAAATAGCTGCAGACACGGTATCGTATGGCGATGGCCAGTTGTATGTGATAACTCATGGTACTGACAGCATTCAAGCTACCGGCACCTCAGCATCCATCGATTTTTCAACCTTTCCGATTGGAGAGTATTTCATCTACAACGTGTTTTATAGCGGTGTTTTAAATGAGACAAGTATTGCCAATGCACTTCCGATAACCGGCATTCTTGCCGGCAATTGTGTGAGCATTTCTGCCAACCCAATTGCAATCAACATCGTTTCTTGCAATGGATGCATTGGAGGTATCATCAACGCAAACATTGGCAATGGCAGCAGCTACTGCGGCAGTTCCATTCCCACCATCACTCCAAACAACACCTCCACTTCCGTTGAAGACAGTTACGTATACGTTCTTTCTGACGCCAACGGAGCTGTAATTGACACGTTCAGTACCAGCTACAATGCAACTGTGCTGACCATAGGAAGTTACACATTGCGTGGGATTTCATTTAGCGGCAACTTAAGCGGCCTCGACAGCGTGAACACCGTAAGTGCCACCACCTGCATTGAATGGTCGCAAAACACAATCACCTTTCAAATTCTCGATTGCCCTTATGTTGTATTCAACGAGTTGAATATGGACAATCCGGGAGGTGGCGATACCGCAGAATTCATTGAATTGTTCGGAACACCCGGAGCAGCGCTCGATGGACTTGTGGTTGTGCTTTTCGAGGGAGCTACCGACGATAGCTACGAAGCCTATGACCTCGACGGCTACAGCTTAGACGCGAATGGTTTCTTCGTAATCGGAAATGCAGCTGCTGTGAATGTGGACTACATCATACCCGATGCAGCTATTTCGAATGGCGCCGATGGCGTTGGCTTATACATTGGAAATGACATAGATTTTCCAAACGGAACGCTTCCTGCGACAACCAATTTGATAGAAGCAGCTGTATATGGAACAGGAGACCAAACAGACACACAATTGATTGCTGCCCTTGGTCTGAATGCAACAGTTCCAGGATATGTTCAACTGGATGAAACCTTCCAACAGAATCCACCTGACCTCTCGTTATCACGCGTGCCCGATGGAGGTCAGCCTTTTGCATTCAACCCATACTTGCTTCAAGCTGAAACCCCCGGCACATGGAACCAACCACAGTGTTTGGCGGATAGTGTTTTCACAAACAGCACAACCACATTCTGCGACACGGATGCTTCAGCCATGCTCAACTGGTTCACAACCGCGTGGGGCTATGGCGACCAACAATCGTATTTGATCACCGATAATACCGATTTGATTCTTGACGTGACGAATGACCCGATGTATGACTTTACCGGTTTTGCAATTGGTCAATATCGTGTGCACAGCATGTTCTACAATGGAACACTCGACTCTACTACCGTTGTGGCAGGCCAAAACATTGTAGGCATCATGGCAGGCAATTGCGTATCGATTAGCGAGAACTTCATCGACGTTACGGTTGTGCCTTGCAGCGGTTGCATTGGAGGCAGCATCAGCCTAACCGCCGGTAGCACACAGTTGTGCAGCTCATCTACCGAACCGCTTGTATTTGCGAATAGCAGCACCTCACTGGATGATTCCTATGTATACATTCTTACTGCTGCGTCAGGTGTAGTTGTTTCAACGAGCGATGCAAGTATCTCGACGCAAGGTCTTGCAGCAGGCGTTTACACAGTAACCGGAATTTCTTACCAAGGAACCATCACAGGTATTTCAGCCGGCGATTTGCTCTCGGCTGCTGTTGCTTCAACTTGCCTTGAAAATTCAACGAACACTATTGAGATCACGATCTTCGATTGTTTGGACAACGCACCTTGCACGAAACTCTTTTTCTCGGAATATTTAGAAGGAACTAATGGCACAAAAGCTATTGAGCTGTTCAACCCATCATTGAGTCCGGTTGATTTGAGTGAATACAGCATTTTGCAATATGCCAATGGAGTAACTGCAGCTACCGATTTGCTCAACCTCTCAGGAACTCTTGCTCCTTTTGGAACCTATGTTATCGCCAATCCAGGACAAGGTGGTGGTGGCGGTGCAGCGAGCCAACCGGTGCTTGGTCTTGCCGACCTCATCGACCAAATTGCCAACTTCAATGGAAACGACGCGCTTGAGCTTCGACACAACGATACTATTATTGACGTAATTGGCATTGTGGGAGACAACCCGGGCACCGGCACCGGATGGCCTGTGGGAACATCGAGCACATTCGATGTGGATATTGTTCGTCAATTCGACATTCAATCACCCATGCCTATTTGGGCGATTAACGCTACTCAATGGAACATTTTCGGAAACACTGATTACAGCCATTTGGGCAATCACTTCTTCCAATCGTGCAGCGATGAAACGCTTGCCGGATTTGTAAATGGCGATATTAACGTAGCTGAAAATGCAGGAACAATTACCATCAACGTGCAGTGCTTGAATGCGAACGGTCCTATCACACTTATTGCGAGCGTGCAAGGCGGAACCGCAGACAACACGGACTATACCGCGCTGCTACCCGACACACTCGTGTTCAATGATACCTTGGCACTCCAGAGCTTCACACTGGACATCATCAACGATTTGAATGCCGAAGGAGCAGAAACCATTCTGCTCACTCTTTACACTGACAGCACAGTTATGTGGCTTCAGCAAACGATGATAATTACTATAACCCAAAGCGATCCGAACTGCGATGGTGGATTCTTGCAAGGAGCAGGACAAGGGCCCATCAGCCAGTGTTCTGACCTTCCGAACACACCGATTGATTTGATACCCAATACGAACGAGCCCAATGCCAATTATGTGTTTGTGATTACGGATGCAAACGACATGATTTTGGAAATTGTGACCACCTCACCCATCAGTCTTGACGCCTATGGCGAAGGAATATTCCACGTGTGGGGCCTTTCCTACACGGGCAATCTTGATATTGAAAGTGTGGGCGCAGGTATGCCTGCCGACGGCATTATTGCTGATCAGTGCGCCGAGCTCTCAAACAATTTCGCAGAAGCAGAGCGCACGCCTTGTATCATAACCGGCTGCGATGCAGGCGAAGTATTCATTGAAGATGGTGCCGATTTCATTACCATTTGCACCGGCGATGTACACATCGATGTGATTATGACCAATACCAGCCAATCGATTGACGCTTCGTACACCTATTTAATTACAGATGCAAACGGAACGATTCTAAATGAGCTTAACGGCATTTGGAGCGCTGCATCGTCTCAGCCCGGTACCTATTACATCTACGGTGTGTCGTATATGAACAACCTGATTGACAGCACCATTCAAAGCGGCTTGCCTATCAGCGGCATTGCGGCAGACGATTGTCTAGAGTTGTCGGCCAATTTCATCGAAGCCGTCGTTTACAATTGCAATAGCCAAGCACCTTGCTCTCAGTTATTCTTCTCAGAAGTAGTGGAAGACTCTCAATCGGACAAGGCCCTTGAAATTTACAATCCATCACCACTTCCTGTTGACCTCAGCAATTACAGCATCAACTTGTACACCAACGGAGCAGCAGCGCCAACAGCAACACTTAACTTGACGGGAACATTGGCAGCGAATGAAGTGTATGTTATAGCAGCAACGGTCACCGGTGGAAACCAAACAGATCAGGCCATAGTGGATGCTGCAGACATTACGAGCGATGTTAGTGTTTTTACCGGAAACGATGCGATTGAATTGCTCTACCAGGGCAATGCCATCGACGTTATTGGAGTAATTGGTGACGACCCAGGAGGCAACGGTTGGGCATTCGGCAACTCTTCAACAGCAAACCACGTGTTGGTTCGTAGACCGGAAATTACAGCCCCTGACACCGACTGGAATATCGTTTCAGGCCAATGGATATCGTACGAACCAACGGACTATAGCCATTTGGGCAGCCACACAGGCAATGATTGCGGTAACGTGCCAATTGCAGTTGTTGGCTTCACAACAGATACACAATTGATTCCGGAAGTAAATGCCACTGTTGTAACGGTTACCATCCACACGGAGAACGTGCAAACACCTTTTCAGTTGATCGTTAACGCAACCGGAACGGCTACTGCGAATCTTGATTTCAGCGCAGGCTTCCCTATTTCATTCACGGTTCCGGTTGGAACCAATGACCTTTCGTTCTCGATAGTTGTTTTGGGCGATGCCATTGTTGAAGGCGACGAAACCATTGTTTTAGACATGACAGCGAATGCGAATGTGTATTTCACGATACCAACTCAAACAATCACTATCACAGAGAATCTGAATGTCGAGCGCATGGATAGACCGCAGGCAGTAATCTATCCGAACCCGGCTGCATCGCATCTCACCATTGAAAGCAACCACGCAATTCAGCAAATTGACTGCATCGACATGAGCGGACGAGTCGTGTATACCCAGACTATCGTTGGAAACCCAAAACAACTGGTTTTGTCTGTAGATGACATGGCGGAAGGAATGTATTTTTTGGAATTGCATACAGAAGAAGGTGTGAGCCGATTGCAGTTGCAAGTGATTAGATAAGAAATGTAGGTTTGCAATAATTGAAAATCCCGACCCATGTGTCGGGATTTTTTTGAATTCAACCATTTTCTTATCTTGCACCGAAACTTCACTATGAAAAGACTGCATGAATTAGACTACCTGCGCGGCCTTGCTGCCACTGGCATCATGCTTTTCCATTATCTCTCTTGGACACTTGGTGAATTCAACTCGGAGAACTTCGTAGGCAGAGTAGGCATCTACGGTGTATCGATATTTTACATCCTTAGTGGTCTTACCCTTTACCACGTATACAACACAACATTATCTGGTAGCGCTGATGCATTGGCTAGCTTTTTCAAGCGCAGAGTGCTTCGCATCTTCCCGTTGCTTTGGGTCGCAACTATCGCATCGATTTTCATTTTTGATGGCGGTCAAGCCTCGCTTCGAGAAGTCTTTTTGAATCTTACCGGTCTGTTCGGCTTCGTTGAGTGGCAGAAAGGAATAGCCATAGGTTCGTGGTCGATAGGCAACGAATTGGTTTTTTATGTAGTCTTCCCAGTCTTCGTTTATCTCTTTCATAAGAGCAAGTTGGGTCTTGCTGCATTTAGTGTAGCTGTATTGGCCACCTTTCTCTATTTCGCTTACTTCCTTATTGACACCGAGACATCACTCAACGTAGAACAACAGCGTTCGTACTATTGTAACCCCTTCAACCAGTTGTTTTTGTTTCTTGGAGGCTACCTAGTAGGCGTCTTGCTTGAGCACCGCAACTTTAAGACCTGGCTGTCTGTGCTACTCATCGTGGCAGGCGTGCTCCTCTTCGCATTCTGGCCTGAAACTGGCGATCGCATCCGATTAGTTGGCGGAGACACGCGCGTGGCCCTCACGGCAAGTTGCTTTCTGATTTGTATTGGCTTTTACAAATTCAATCTAACGCTTCCCGCGATTTTAGGCTGGCCTCTGCGCACTCTGGGCGAAATAAGTTATTCCGTCTATATGCTACACCCCATCGTGCACAGGTTGCTGCTTTATCCTGCAGATTACGTGCGCAAACATTACTTCGCCGTTCCTGAGTCGGTGCGATTTATGCTTGCTGTGTTGCTTACCTTTTTTGTGAGCTACTTCGTGTACAACACGTTCGAGAAGTTTTTCATTCGCTTAGGGAAAAAGACACCGCCCAAGGCCGCATAATCACTCGTGTAACTTTTATCACACCATGCGAGGCGCACAGCCAACTAATTTCGTCCAATGAAATCCCCTACTATGAATCGCATTATAATTAGTTCTCTTTTGGTCATACTTTTCTCGTGCACCAATCATTCACAACAAGCGCAAGGTGTTCAGATTGTAAGCGCACAATCATTTTCAGAAGCGCTAAAAACTACGCCAAATGCTACGGTTATAGACGTTCGTACACCAGAGGAGTTTCTTGGTGGACACCTAACTGAGGCGGTGAATTTTAATGTGTTGGCATCAGACTTCAACGCGCAGATAAGCAAGCTCGATAAAAGCCAACCTGTTTTTGTGTATTGCAAAGTGGGTGGGCGAAGTGCCGACGCTGCAGAGCGAATGAAGGGGATGGGATTCACCACCATTTATGATATGAAAGGGGGCTACATGGCATGGAGTTCTGCAGGCATGGAAAGCACCAAAGCCGAGCGCGTTCAGGAGGAGCGATACACTCTAGCCGATTTCGAGAAACTACTGGCGGAAGGCACTCCTGTACTTATCGACTACTACGCCCCTTGGTGTGGCCCATGTAAAAAGATGGAGCCCATTCTGAATACTCTCGCATCGGAATTTGCAGGCAAGGTGACGATTGTACGCATCAATGTGGACGAGGCTAGCAACCTTGTCAAGGCGCAAAAAATCGATAACATACCCGTAATTTCTACTTTCAAAAACGGAAAGGAAATCAAGCGTGTGAGCGGCTTCCAAGACGAGGCCGCGATGCGCAGTATGATTGCAGAAATTCTTCAGTAACCCCTGCCCGTTCTTCTCATTATCTTCGCGGCGTGAAGACCATTTACTCCGATAATTTTCGACTCGGCATCTTGGGTGGCGGCCAATTGGGTCGCATGCTCATTCAGGAGGCCGTCAATTACGACATACGCGTAGCGGTTCTTGATCCAGCCCAGGATGCTCCATGTGCATCTCTCTGCCATGAATTTGTGCAAGGCTCATTTCAAGACTATGCCAGCGTAATTGCATTTGGCAAAGATAAAGATGTGATCACGGTGGAAATTGAACACGTGAGCACCGATGCGCTTGAGGATCTAGAGAAAAGTGGTGTTGAAGTGTACCCAAAACCCTCCTTTTTGCGGATGGTACAAGACAAGGGTTTGCAAAAAGAGTTTTATGAAGCCCATCATATTCCGACTGCCCCATTTCAATTGATTGAAAGTACCAACGCGCTTGACTACTCCATACTGCGTTTTCCATTTGTTTTAAAATTGCGCACGGGCGGCTACGATGGGAAGGGCGTTCAGATTATTCGTTCTGCAGCAGATCTTGAGCATACGTTCGATGGACCATGCTTGATCGAAGAAATGATTAATTTTTCGAAAGAGTTATCGATCATTATTGCCCGCAACAAGCAGGGTGAAACCAGCTTTTTTCCGCTTGTCGAAATGGAATTCAATGCAGAGGCCAACCTTGTTGAGTTTCTATTCAGTCCGGCGCAAGTGTTGCACGAGGTGGAGTCACAAGCTCAGGCAATTGCGAAAAAAATTGCCGAGTCCTGCAATTTTGTTGGTCTGTTGGCAGTGGAGTTATTCCTCACAAAGGAAGGTCAGTTGTTGGTAAACGAAATGGCGCCAAGACCGCACAACAGCGGGCACCACACCATAGAGGCTTGTTCAACCTCCCAGTATGAGCAACACCTGCGATCTATCCTTTCACTTCCCCTTGGCGACACCACGCTTGTGCAACCTGCAGTGATGGTGAATCTTCTTGGTGCTTCAGGCCACGAAGGGCCCGTGCACTATAAGGGCCTTGAAGAAGCCCTTCGGTTGCCCGGCGTTCATGTGCACCTCTACGGCAAATCGCGCACAAAGCCCTTTCGGAAAATGGGTCACATCACGGTTACCAACGCAGATTTAACAATCGCAAAGGAATATGCGCGCGAAGCATTGCGGCTTGTGACCGTGGTTAGCTGTTAAACATTAGTGAACAAAACACTGCCAACAGACGCTGTTGAATTGAAGTTAGGCTTTTAACTTCGCGTTATGAAGCAGTATCACGACTTATTGCAGCACCTTCTCGATAACGGTGCGAAAAAAAATGACCGCACTGGAACCGGAACGCTGAGTGTATTTGGACATCAAATGCGTTTCGATTTGCAAGCGGGCTTCCCCTTGCTCACCACAAAAAAGCTTCATACCAAATCGATTATTCATGAATTGCTTTGGTTCTTGCGTGGCGACACAAACATTGCCTATTTGAAAGAGAATGGTGTTTCCATTTGGAACGAGTGGGCAGACGAAGAAGGAAATCTTGGCCCCGTATACGGCTATCAATGGCGCTCTTGGCCCAACCCTGATGGTACGCATACCGATCAAATCACAAAGCTCATCGAGGGCTTGAAAAAAAACCCAGACGGGCGTAGGCACATTGTAAGTGCATGGAACCCTTCCTTTATTGATCAAATGGCATTACCACCTTGCCACTGTCTTTTCCAATTCTATGTGGCCGATGGGAAGTTGTCGTGTCAACTGTACCAGCGCAGTTGCGACACCTTTCTGGGAGTTCCATTCAACATAGCGAGCTATGCGCTGCTCACACTGATGATGGCTCAAGTGTGCGACCTACAACCGGGAGAATTTGTTTGGACCGGAGGAGATGTGCATTTGTATTCCAACCACATCGAGCAAGCACAGTTGCAGCTCACACGTGAATTCAGAGCGCTGCCAACACTGAAAATAAACCCGGAAGTGAAAGACCTGTTCTCGTTTGTTTACGACGACTTCACACTCGATAATTACGACCCACACCCGCATATAAAAGCAGCTGTTGCTGTATAGATTAATAACAGTAAAACAGTGCAACTACCTTCTCCAGTTATCCTTATTGCGGCCATCGGAAAAAACAATGAGCTCGGAAGCAACAACGACTTATTGTGGCGACTGAAAAGTGACATGGCTTTTTTTAAGCGCACAACACTTCACCATCGAGTTATCATGGGTCGCAAAAGCTGGGAAAGTTTACCGGTCAAATTTCGGCCATTACCCAACCGCATTAATGTGGTAATTAGTCGTAATGAACGTTTCCAATTAGAAGGCGCCCTCACCTTTCAAACAGTAGAAGATGCGATTGCGGATGCAAAAAACACGACTGATTCAACCACGTTTATAATTGGTGGCGGTCAGATATACTCACACTGTTTGCACGCAAACCTCGTGGATGAAATGTACCTCACCCATGTCGATGCAGCATTCGCGGATGCCGATGTTTTCTTTCCTGCAATACACGCGAACGAATGGGAACAAGAGACCATCGAAACGTTTGAAGCCAATGAGGACAATCAATACGCCGGCCGCATCGTTCATTATATTAAAATTTAGACTTCGTTAAACTATAAGCAGCATTTGACTGTCTAAATAAAAAACGACCACAATGAAATCACTTCACTACTCCACCATTATCTCTGCAATTATTTGTGCGACGCTTGTATTTTCTTCTTGCAGGAAAGACAGAAGAGATACACTGGGTTCATCCATTTCAACCGACAATAGCACCGCCGAGAATTTATTTTCCGACATGTTCAAAGTTGTAGACAATGTTTCGGCTTCCACCGAAGGAATTCGTGAAAACGAATTCGGATGCATCGACACCATTCTTGTGGATACACTCAGCAATCCACGTTCGGTAACCATCGATTTTGGGGCCGATGCGTGCGTGGGAGAAGACGGTCGAATTCGCACTGGTATTCTTCACGTCACATATACCGGCCGCTATCGTGAGCCCGGCACGGAAATCACGATAACTCCTGAGAACTACACCGTAGATGGCTATTCCATCAACGGAACAAAAACCATTGAAAATCTTGGATTCAACGATTCGGGTCAATTGCATTTTAGTATAATAGCTTACGGAACCATATCGGCACCGGACAATGCATGGACGGTTAGCTGGCAATCCGACCGTGTTCGCACATGGGTAGAAGGACAGAGCACCGCTACTATTTGGGACGATGTGTATGAAATATCGGGCACCGGCTCAGGGGTGAATCGCAATAGTATTCCCTACTCGCTTTTGATTACATCACCGTTGCGTGCGGAGGTAGGTTGTCGTTGGATTGTGAGCGGCGCTATGTCCATTGAGCCGGAAGATTTCGCAACCCGCTACATCGATTTCGGAAACGGCGAGTGTAACAACGGATTCACGGTAACCGTGAATGGTGAAGAATATCAGTTAGGCTCCGAATAAAGTATGGCAGGAAATTTCTTCGTCGATGGCATTCTTCACATCACCGACATTGAAGGGTACGACCACATGTTATTTTTATTGGCTATGTGTTCGCCCTATACACACAAAGAATGGAAGCCTATTCTTTTCATGGCTACAGCGTTCACTCTTGGTCATAGCGCAAGCCTGTTATTGTCTGCGCTTGACCTCATTCGATTCTCCTCCTCAGCAATCGAGTTTTGCATTCCACTTACGATATTGATTACCGCAGCTGTCAATTTCGCTTCCTTCGGTAAACCCGCGACAATTGCTCACTATCGTTACGTCACCGCGCTACTTTTCGGTATAATTCACGGCATGGGATTCTCGAGCTACTTTAGAATGATTACAGGCGAAGGCGATAGTTTTATCAAACAACTATTTCTTTTCAATATTGGGGTCGAAGCCGGCCAACTATTCATCATCGCCTGCATTCTCGCGTTGGTTGAGATTCTTGCCGCAGCTCTGCCCAAAACCCGCAAAAAAACACCTAAAGGAATTGCCTTGATTTCCTTCGTGCTCGCGCTGACTCTTGCCATAGAAAAGTGGCCATTTTAAGGTGTTCTCGGCGTTACTTTTGTGCAAAGCAATTCGTTTGAAGAAGCTACTTATCTTTCCTATCCGCGTTTACCAGCGCTATCTATCCCCATTGTTGGGAAATAGCTGCCGTTTTGATCCCACATGCTCGCATTACGCAGTTCAAGCGATAGAAGAATGGGGACCGGCCAAAGGTGTTTGGTTAGGCTTGCGACGAATTCTTAGATGCCATCCGTGGGGAGGGTTTGGCATTGACCCAGTTCCAACCAAAAACGAACACTCCAACAAATGATAAACCCCATGGTTCGTGCAGTGTATTTGATCACTTTTCTTTTTTGCTTGAGTGCTTGTGTAAGCTCAGAAAGCCCCAAGCTCAAAGAGAGCAGAACACTGCAAGACGATACCCACAAACGCACCGCTGCGGCTGACTCTCTATTGAACGAGAATATTGCCCTGCTTCGTTTAGAGCGAGACAACATGAGTACCGACACATTACTTGCTTCCGACAGCTTGCTTCGAATGCACTATGCGAGTGTGAAAGAACACGTAGATCAATTAGAGCAGATGCAACTGCAACTGCACAATTGGCGAGACAATTTGATTGCTTTGCCGCCACAGGAAGATATTGCCCAAGGAGTTGCGAACCCCTTTGGAGCCGCCACCGGAGACACAGAAACGCTCGCAACACTCAAGACATACAGCGATTCTTTAACTGTCTTAGAAAGCCTTATTTCAAATCTCATACTAGCTAATAACCGATGAACGAACGTCCACGCCGCAACCGTAAAAGCAGCTCCATACGCGATCTCGTTCGTGAAACAGAGCTTCGCTTGAGCGATTTCATCTACCCCATGTTTTTGGTAGATGGCCATGGCATTGAAATACCCATTCCCTCGATGCCTGGAATAGCGCGCTACTCAGAGGATTTGATGCTCCGCCAAATAGAGGAATGCTTAAATCTTGGCCTGAGAAGCTTCGTGATTTTCCCAGCGGTAGAAGACCACTTGAAAGACAAAGAGGCAACCTATGCGATGCGCCACGACAACTTCTACCTGCGCACTATACGCTCCATTAAACAACGTTTTCCGGAGGTCTGCCTCATGAGCGATGTGGCCATGGATCCTTACAGCAGTGATGGTCATGACGGTTATGTGCACAATGGGAAAATAGACAACGACCGTTCGCTGCCAATTCTAGCGCGCATGGCGCTGCACCAGGCAGAGGCAGGTATCGATATCGTTGGCCCCTCCGACATGATGGATGGCCGGGTAGGGCATATCCGAGAGGCACTAGATACTGCTGGTTATACAGACACATCGATCATGGCCTATACGGCAAAGTATGCGAGCGCTTTCTACGGTCCATTTCGTGACGCACTTGATTCAGCGCCCAAGTTTGGCGACAAGAAGACCTACCAAATGGATCCGGCCAACAAACGAGAAGCGATACGAGAAGCTGTATTGGATGAAGCGGAAGGAGCTGATTACTTGATGGTAAAGCCAGCACTTTGCTACTTGGATGTGATACAAACCTTAAGAGAAAACTCCGTCTTACCAATAGCAGCATACAACGTAAGCGGCGAATATGCAATGCTCAAGGCCGCTGGAGAAAAGGGTTGGATAAACTACGACCGGGCGATGCCTGAGATGCTTTTGAGCATCAAGCGCGCTGGCGCAGACATTATTTTAACCTACTTCGCGAAGGAATACGCTCAGATGAAGGTTGAAAGTTGAAAGTTGAAGGTTGAAGGTTGGCTTACGCGTTTCGTATTTCAGCTGCCAAGGTGGCAAGTTCTTCGTGTGACATTTTCAGGCGTTCCGCACTGAAATTGATGTCGGCCATTGTATTAAGTGGAATGAGATGCACATGCGCATGAGGAACTTCCAGACCGATAATAGCGACTCCAATTCGTCGACACGGAATAGTTCGCTGCAACTTCACCGCTACTTCCTTTGCGAACAAATTGATTTCTGAGAGCTGAGCGTCATCGAGATCAAAGAAGTGATCCACTTCCGTTTTAGGAACAACCAAGGTATGACCCTTTGCAACAGGCGTTATATCCAAAAACGCTATAAACTTTTCATTCTCGGCCACCTTATGACAAGGTATTTCGCCCAAAATGATTCTAGTAAAAATGGAGGCCATTAACGGGAGATCTCTAGAATTTCAAACTGCACATTTCCGGCAGGAATTCGCACTTCAGCTACATCACCCACCTTTCTTCCAAGTAATCCTTTTCCGATAGGTGAATCCACCGAAATTTTCTTCAAGATTAGATTGGCTTCATTCTCGGCAACCAACGTGTACTCCATTTCCATTTTATTTGCCAGGTTCTTTATCTTCACTTTCGAAAGAATAAACACCTTGCTACTATCCATTTGAGTATCGTCGATCAAACGCGCATTTGCCAGTAAGGTCTCTGTCTTGGCAATTCTTGCTTCAAGCAAACCCTGTGCTTCCTTGGCGGCATCGTATTCCGCGTTCTCAGACAAATCGCCCTTATCGCGAGCCTCAGCTATCTGCTGTGTTATATGAGGTCGCTCAATCGTTTTTAGTCGATGCAATTCATCCTTTAATTTCTTCAAGCCTTCGGCTGTGTAGTAGGCTAACTGAGACATAACAAATTATTATTTTTTTCCAAGGGTCTATAAAAAAGGAAAAACCCTTAAAGGGTTTTTCTATCTAAACAAATAGATCGTTTTTCGATTACAAATCAACGTGAACACCTATACTGTGCACACCACTGAACGGATTCGTTGCGCGGTAGCCGTAATCTAACCCGAGCATTGCTCCATTCTTACCCGCAGGCAGTTGCACTGTAAATCCACCAGCCGGTCCTGTAAATGCAGTTGTGCGAGCATCGTCAGAAGTAACATTCATTTCGTATTGGTAACCGCCGCGCAAAATGAATCTGTTATTGAAGGCGTATTCAGCGCCGAGAGCAAACTGGTCACGAATAAATGAATTCGAGGTAAACTGCACATTGGTAGTCAGTTTTGAACGCTCGCTGAAATTGAAGTCATAGGCAAAACCGACATTCACCATCGAAGGCAACTCAAACTTCTCAGAACGCTGATCCATGTTGAGTGTAGTGGTATTGCCTGACCCTGTAGAAATCGTAGCATCAAGTGAAAGACCATCACCACGATAGCGCATAGGCGGTCCCACGTTGCGCAGCGTTATACCAAAGCGCATATTGTCTTTCTCACCTGTCACGTAGCGAATACCGGCGTCGAATGACATGCCCTGCGCCTTCACGTTATAGATAGACTCAGAAATCAATCTGGCTGTTATTCCTGCATAAATGCTGCTCGAAAAACTTTTCGCATAACTCAGCCCTATGTTGGTGAACGTTGGAGAAAAATTTCCAATTCCACCTTCAGGCAATTCGGTTTCGGTAATTGGAATCTCCCCGAAACGCATATTCGTTACACTGATACCTAAAACTCCTGTTTCGCTCAAACGCTTACCCAAGCCTAGTGAGTTGATTTGAATTCCTGTACCCACCAGGTATTGGTTGTTGGAAAACACCAACTCAGTGTTTCTCACAAACGCCAATCCTGCGACATTCAGAAACGATGCTTCTATACCGTTAACACTAGCCATAGCCGAGTTTGCAAGAGCCGCGTTGCGAGCCCAAGGGTTTATGAGCAACTGGCTTGCACCCGCAGAACCTGCGCGGTCAGGATTACCTGCTATAGCGACAGATGACCATGTGGCCACCGCTGCGATTATCAATGAGAGCTTCTTCATATGCTAAGCTGTAAATGTCGTTTTAATGAATTAGAATGAATCAAGGTCTATCGGGCGCATCACACCAAACCATTTCAATATCTTCTCGCCAATGTTCGGCACGTCGATATGGATGATGTAGGTACCACTGGCGATGGGAATGTTCTTGTCATTCTTCAAGTCCCAATCCAGTGAGGTTGTTGGGTCGCCCTTTTTGAACTGACGTACACGCGTGCCATTGAGGTCATAAATGCTAATGGTACAAATCTCCGGCAGGTTGGTAATCTTCACACGGTTGTCGAGCTTGTTGATTTCATAGCTGCTAAAGGCGTAGTAAGGGTTGGGTACAATGTTGATGTTGTCCAGTTCGCTCACCAATGTCTCACTGCTGTTGGTCACTGCTGCTATGCCCTCGGTAGAGAA
>CAMBPD010000052.1 GCA_945869405.1 Chryseobacterium gleum
ATCTGCTTACAGCCGGATGGCTATGAAGCTGAAAAAAGAAGGTGTCTTCTCCTCATTTCAAGTGAACCAATCAATGCGCGATGATCACTCGCTCGCTTGCACCCAATCCATCCTTTCCGATGCTGTGCAGCACGTATACACCTTCAGCCAGTGTGCTCGTATTGAATGACGTTCCGGCTACGTCAGCTACTTTTCTACCGTCTAAGGTGTAGAGTGCACTCAGCGTTTGGCTGGTTGCATGAGGTATGAAGATCATATTATCGGCCGGGTTAGGATATACATTCAACTGCTCATGATCTGCAATTTCTGTGGTGCCGCTTAATACCTCATGATAGGTGCAATCGAGCTCGAAGCCACACACGTGATGTGCAAAGAAATTGCTTGAAATGGCGAGTGTAGTATCGTAAATGGCCGGATTGGAGATGTAGGCTACGTGACCTGCGTTGTCGTTGATTTCAAAGCAATGCTCCAATCCGATGGAGGTCATGCGTTGGCTGATGGGTATACTGCCCTCCGTGACCGCAATGGGTAAAAAGCCGCTCAACACGAACATCGTTGAATCGATGGGGACGGTAGTGTCATTTTCGCCGTGAAACAAACAAGAAGGAACGTTTTCGTCTTCATCTATCCATGCGTTGTCGCCGAGCGCACCGCAATGACTCACCAAAGCGCGCACATGGGAGGGGTATCCCGCACTGCCGCTTTCTCCTTCAATTCCACCTGCCAATCCGGTTGCCTGTTGGTTCATGAAAGAAGGAAGTTCGTCTTGATCCATAAATGCATGATGCAGTGCCATGAATGCTCCTGCTGAAGAACCAAAGGTGAAAATCATTTCAGGATCGATGCTATAGGTATTGCCATCTTCTGCAACGCTCTTCCGAAACCAGCGAATGGCGCCGCGCAAATCTTGAACCGCACGGAGGATCGCTTGCGAGAACGAGTCGTCTAAATCGGACAGGAAGGAAACCCCCATACGGTAGTTAATCGAAGCGACTACATAGCCCATGCGAGCGAAATCTTCGCACAAGGGAACCATGTCGGGACCGGCCTTATCGCCCGAGATGAAAAAGCCTCCGTGGCACATGATGATCAACGGTCGATTTGAAATTCCATCGCCTACCGGCTCATAAACGTCCATGTACAATAGCTCATTGGCGCCTGTGCTGGCGGTTGCCGATCCATAGAGTACATCGGTTGTAGTTGTTACATCCGAGAAGATGCGGTTGATGTATCGGTTGCCATCGCACTGGGCAGTGAGTTGTATCGAAACAGAAAGGAAGAGAGCGGGTAGAATGTATTTCATAGCGTTTTTATAGTTATCAAACATAAACGAAATTCGGTTGTTTTGCGAGGCATTCCTTTCAGCTTTCAACCATTTCTCAAGTTGGTTGTTTTAGCACAGCTGCGTTTGACATGTTATCTTCGCAGCGTTTAAGAAATTCGCATGATTGAAACAGATATCATAATAGTAGGTGCAGGTCCGTGTGGACTGTTCACCGTATTCGAAGCCGGATTGCTCAAGCTCCGTTGCCATTTGATAGATTCTTTGCCTCAAGCGGGCGGGCAACTCACAGAGATTTATCCCAAGAAGCCCATCTACGACATACCTGGTTTTCCGGAGGTGTTAGCGGGTGATCTTATCGTTCACCTTATGAAACAGGCAGAGCCCTTCAAGCCGGGGTTCACCTTGGGCGAGCGCTGCGAGCACGTTGAACGCACAGAAGACGGTAAGTTTATAGTGAAAACAAGTAGGGGCACATTGCACAAGGCGCCTGTGATAGCTATCGCAGGTGGATTGGGATGCTTCGAGCCACGCAAGCCGCCTATCAGCAACATCCACGATTTTGAAGATAAGGGGATTGAATACATTGTGCGCGACCCAAACTTCTATCAAGGTAAGCGTGTGGTGATAAGTGGCGGTGGCGACAGCGCCCTCGACTGGTCTATTTTCCTAGCCAATGGTGTTGCCAAAGAGGTAACGCTCATACACAGAAGCAAGAGTTTCCGCGGCCACCCAGACAGTGTGCAAAAGGTGCTCGATATGTCGGCTTCGGGAAAGATAAAACTGCTCACCGAGGCCGAAGTGGTGGGGGTTCAAGGGGGCAATCACCTCGAGGCCATCGAGGTAGCCTCTCAGGCCCAGGGCAGAATCACTCTTGAAACAGATCACTGGCTTCCGTTGTTTGGCTTGTCGCCCAAATTGGGACCGCTCGCCGATTGGGGGCTGAACATCGATAAGAATTCAATTGAGGTAAATACTTTCGACTACAGCACCAATGTGCCGGGCATCTACGCTATCGGCGACATCAATACCTACCCGGGCAAGCTAAAGCTCATTTTATGTGGTTTCCATGAAGCAACGTTGATGGTGCAAAGTGCCTTCAAACGTATTTACCCCGACAAGAATTATGTACTGAAGTACACTACAGTAAATGGAGTGACAGGTTTTTAGGATCATTTTATATACGTTGTTATTATGGAGAATATCATTCATATCACTGTTGTAGATCGGGAGGGTAACGAGCATTCTTTGGAAGCTCCAACAGATATGAACATGAACATGATGGAGTTGTGCAAGAGCTACGAACTCCCGGTGGAAGGCACTTGTGGAGGTATGGCCATGTGTGCCAGCTGCCATATGTACATTCTTACAGACCACTCGCTACCCAGCCGCAACGACGACGAAGAATCTATGCTCGACCAAGCGTTTTTTGTGAAGAATAATTCAAGGTTGGGGTGCCAGTTACACCTAACGAACGACATGGATGGTCTGAAGGTACAGCTTGCTGAAGTGGGAGCATAATCTTGTTGTAGTAGAGGTGAAGATTTCACTTCTACCTCGTTTTGATTCGTACCTTCGCGCGCCTCATTAACCCACACAAAACTATGAAACGAGTGCTCATAACCGGTGCTGCCGGATTTCTAGGATCTCACCTCTGCGACCGTTTTATCAAAGAAGGATACCATGTCATTGGCATGGATAACCTGATTACCGGTGACTTGAAAAACATCGAACACCTGTTCCCTTTGGAGCATTTCGAATTCTATCATCACGACGTGTCGAAGTTTATTCACGTGCCTGGTCCGCTCGACTATATTTTGCATTTTGCATCTCCGGCTAGTCCAATCGATTATCTCAAAATTCCAATTCAAACACTGAAGGTTGGTTCGCTGGGTATTCACAACTGCTTGGGATTGGCAAAGGTGAAGAAGGCCCGGGTTCTCATAGCGAGCACGAGCGAAGTGTATGGCGACCCAACTGTGCACCCGCAAAAGGAAAGTTACTGGGGCAATGTGAATCCGGTTGGGCCACGAGGTGTGTACGATGAGGCCAAGCGCTTTCAAGAAGCCATGACTATGGCGTACCATACGTTTCACGGAGTGGAAACACGCATTGTGCGAATATTCAATACGTATGGGCCGCGTATGCGCTTGAATGATGGACGGGTGTTGCCTGCATTTATTGGTCAAGCACTTCGCGGTGAAGACCTCACTGTTTTTGGTGATGGCTCACAAACGCGTTCGTTTTGCTACGCAGATGATCTTATCGAAGGCATTTACCGCCTGCTTCATAGCGATTATAGCAATCCGGTGAATATTGGAAACCCCGATGAAATCACGATCGGTGATTTTGCAGAGGAAATCATCAAGCTCACGGGTACTACACAGAAGGTCATTTACAAGGAATTGCCTACAGACGATCCCAAGCAGCGGCAGCCGGATATTAGTATTGCTCGTGAATTGCTCGGATGGGAGCCCAAAGTGCATCGTCGTGAAGGTCTTAAAATAACCTACGACTACTTTAAGGCTCTTTCGGCCGAAGAGTTGAATAAGGTTGAGCATAAAAGTTTCGACAAGTACATTAAAAATTGACACTCACTTTCTGTCCCTGTTTAAGTAGATAAAATGGCTATTTTCGCAGGGAAGAGTCACAGTGTCTTCTTATGATTATGATATATAACCGACTTAAAAACAAAGAAGCAAAACTCGCAGTTATCGGTCTTGGGTATGTGGGTTTGCCCATTGCCTTGGAGTTTGCCCGTTCCATCAAGGTGGTTGGATTCGACATCAACCAGAACCGTGTGGATATGATGCGAAATGGCGTTGATCCATCGCAAGAGCTGGAAAGTTCTGCATTCGATGGTTGCGACATCCACTTCACTGCAGATATTGAAGAGCTGAGGGATGTAAACTTTTTCATCATTGCTGTACCAACGCCTATCAACCATCTCAACCTACCAGATTTGGGTCCGGTGCTGTCGGCCTCGCGCACGGTAGGACAGGTGCTCAAGAAGGGCGACTATGTGGTGTATGAGTCTACTGTATACCCCGGGTGCACCGAAGATGATTGTGTGCCTATCCTTGAAGAGCTTTCAGGCTTGAAGCGTGTGGATGATTTTAAAGTGGGCTATTCGCCAGAGCGAATAAACCCAGGCGATAAAAAGAATACCCTTCGTACCATTATCAAGGTTGTTTCGGGGTGCGACGATGAGTCGTTAGAGGAAATCGCCAAGACTTATGAAATTGTAGTCGACGCCGGCACATTCCGCGCAGCGGGAATAAAGGTAGCGGAGGCTTGTAAAATACTAGAGAACACGCAGCGTGATGCCAACATTGCCATCATCAACGAGTTTTCAATGATAATGAATATGATGGACATCAATACATACGATGTCTTGGAAGCAGCAGGTACGAAGTGGAACTTTTTGAAGTTTACGCCGGGTCTTGTTGGAGGACATTGTATTGGAGTAGATCCGTATTACCTCGTGTATAAAGCCAAGAAGATGGGGTATCACAGCAGGGTTATCAGCAGCGCGCGCTACGTGAACGATGGCATGGGACAGTATGTTGGCAAACAAACCGTCAAGAAGATAATGGAACAAGGACGCAATGCCCTTGAGTCGCGCGTGCTAGTGATGGGAGCAACGTTTAAGGAAGATGTGAGCGATGTGCGCAACTCGAAAATGGTCGATGTGATTCGCGAGTTGGAGTCGTTCAGCATTAAAGTTGACGTGATAGATCCGCATGCCGATAGCAATGAGCTCAAACACGAATATGGATTTGGCCTTAAATCTGAAGCCGACAAGAATGTATACGATGCAATCATACTCGGTGTAGCTCACAAGGAATACAAAGACTTGTCGGAGGCAGATTTCAAGTCTTATCTTCACGAGGGAAAAGGAGCACTGATCGACCTCAAGGGATTGTATCGCGGAAAGATGAAAGATTTGAATTATTGGAGCCTTTGATTAGCGAATAGGTATTAGGTAATAGGTATTAGGTGATAGGTATTAAACCTCACCCATCACCTAAGCCCTATCCCCTATCCCCTATCCCCTATAACCTAACTCCTAACCCTTATTACTTGAAAAAATGAAGCTTCTCATCACCGGCGGGGCCGGATTTATAGGGTCGCACGTTGTGCGCAGATTCGTTGGTGCCTATCCACAATACACCATCGTAAACATGGATGCGCTCACGTATGCAGGCAACCTTGCAAACCTCAGCGATGTGGAGAACGCTGCGAACTATCGATTTGTGAAAGGCGATATTACCGACAAAGAGTTTGTGCGTCAGTTGTTTCGCGAAGAGAAGTTTGATGGGGTCATTCACCTCGCTGCCGAAAGCCACGTAGACAGAAGCATCACTGGGCCAGACGCGTTCATTCAAACCAATGTAGTGGGCACCGCTAATTTGCTGAATGCTTGCGTAGAGATTTGGAAAGACACTATGCATTCCAAACGCTTTTACCACGTCTCAACCGATGAGGTTTTTGGCTCTCTCGGGGCTGAGGGTATGTTTACGGAAACAACTGCCTACGATCCACGTAGTCCGTATAGTGCGAGTAAAGCATCCAGCGATCATCTTGTGAGGGCATACCATCACACCTACGGTCTTCCCATCGTTATCAGCAACTGCAGTAACAATTATGGCAGTCACCATTTTCCGGAAAAGCTCATTCCGCTAATCATCAATAACATAAAAAACAAACGTCCGCTCCCTGTCTACGGCAAGGGTGAAAACATACGCGATTGGCTGTGGGTAGAAGATCATGCACGAGCAATCGACGTGATTTTTCACAAGGGAAGTGACGGCGAAACGTATTGCATTGGCGGTAACAACGAGTGGAAGAATATTGATGTGGTGAAACTGCTTTGCAAGTTGATGGACGAGAAGTTGGGCCGCAATGCGGGGGAAAGCGAGCAGCTGATAACCTACGTCACCGACCGGCCCGGGCACGATGCTCGTTATGCCATCGATGCCAGCAAGCTCAAGAATGAGTTGGGGTGGGAACCCACACAGCCTTTTGACAAACTACTTGCTCAAACGATAGATTGGTACCTCGCCAACGAGACGTGGTTGGAGCAAGTGACCAGTGGAAATTACCGCAGCTACTACGAGTTACAATACAACCAATAGGAATGGGTATTTTCGATAAATGGAAGCCTATTCGCAAAGAGAAGCCTATTGATCCTATCGATCTTTCTGTGCTCGGTGTGGACATGCACAGCCATTTATTGCCAGGCATCGATGACGGCGCAGTGAATTTGGACGATTCCATCCAACTCATATTGCATCTGCAAGAGATGGGGTACCAAAAGTTTATCACCACACCGCACATCTTTTGGGACATGTATAAGAATACACCCGAAATTATTGCTGAAAAACTTGCTCTTTTAAAAGAGGAGGTAAAGCGACGAGAAATCGATGTGCAGATAGAAGCTGCTGCGGAGTATTACTGCGATGAGCATTTCGAGAAGCAAATAGAATCACAAAGTTTACTCACTTTCGGACAAAAAAAATTCGTCTTGTTCGAGATCTCCTTTGCATCTGAAAATGTCAATTTAGGTCGTGCAATTTTCAATATGCGACTCGCCGGTTACCAGCCTATCCTGGCTCATCCAGAGCGATATGAATACTGGCATGGCGACTTTTCGCGCTATGAAAGTATGCTGGACAAGGATGTGCTCTTGCAGCTCAACGTGAACAGTCTTACCGGACAGTACGGTCCAACCTGCCAGCGCATCTCAGAGCGCCTTATCGAAAAGGGGATGGTAAGTTTTGTGGGCACCGACTGTCACCATATGGGACATGTGCAATTAACGCATCAGGCTCGCACCCTCAGGTCTTTGAAACGGTTGATTGACTCGGGATCATTGCGACACCATGAGCTGCTATAAACGTTTGAAGGCTTTGGTTGAGTCGCTGGTCTGAAGTCGAAATAATTGGGCAGCGATGAATCTTTTTAATTCATGAAATGCAGATGAAAATCAACGGTATTCGTTTAATCATAGGGGTCATTTGGTCTACAATTTTTCTCGTGCTTGCTGGGTGCAGCAACGATCGCAACACGAATGTGGAGAAAGAGCCCGTCGCACTTTCGACCTTCAAACCGAGCTATGCCAAAGGGTTCGAAGCAGTACTTCTCGCCGATAGCTCATTGAAAATTGTGCTCTTCAACTTGGAATCCGCTGGCGATACGCTACAAGTCATTCGTTGGCGCCCGCGCGAGCTGCAGCGGCTGGCATGCCTGTCAACCACACACGTGTCTTTCCTTGATGCGCTGGATAAGCTACCCGTGCTAAAAGGAGTTGGGTTTGCAGACCGATTGTTTGCTCCAAGCTTGAAAGACAAGGTAAATGCCGGAGAGATAATCAATCTTACCACGGGCAATGAGCTCGATGCCGAAGCCGTGTTTTCTATTCAGCCCGAGCTTTTGTTCGTTTACCCATTCGGTGGAAGATCGTATGAGAAGTTTCTCCAAAAGGGTATCGGATGTGTGCAAGTATCGGAATACTTGGAACGTCATCCACTTGGCCGCGCCGAATGGATTAAGCTATTCGGATACTTCACGGGAAGGCAAGCGCAGGCTGATAGTATTTTCGGCATTATCGAACAGGAGTATCTTACACTTCGCGACAGCATTGCAAATTCAGAAGGGTACAGGCCCTCAGTTTTTGCAGGCTCAATGGACGGCGATCGCTGGGCTGTACCCTCTTCCAACAGCTATCTGGCTCAGTTGGTGAACGACGCTGGAGGGCGTTGGATTTTCTCGGATACTTCCTCCACAGGAAACCTCGTCGTTTCGTTTGAAGATTTTTATTCCACGGCAAGCGCAGCCGATTATTGGGGTAAAATAATTTACGAGTCGGCTGCACCCACAGCCGATATGATAACGCAAGGAGATGCGCGCTTGACGGAGCTGAAAGCCTTTCAAGCTCATCGCGTATTTACGTGCAATACGATGGTTACCGATTATCATGGGCAGGCGCTTTTAGAACCTGCTGCACTGTTGCGCGATTTGCAAAAGATATTTACCAATGTGCCGGCCAGTGAGAGCTATCGTTATTTCGTTCCGTGGCAATTTTACAATTAGCACGGGCTTAGAGTATCTTTGACAATATGGGTAAGCTAACAAGAGAGTGTTTGATGATGGTGATGCTGTGGGTCACAGCTCATTGTGCGTTAGCGCAAAACTACTCCCTCAATGGCGATGCCATTGCCAGCAGCGGAGGTTGCATCACGGTAACCCCAAACCAATTGTGGCAAAATGGATCCGTTTGGTACACCGATCTTCTCGATCTCACACAGCCTTTCTCTCTGGAGTTTCAAATGAATTTTGGTAGTGTAGATGCGAATGGCGCCGATGGTATGGCATTCGTAATGCAGACGGTAGGTCCTAATGCGATTGGCTCGGATGGAGCGGGCTTCGGATTTCAAGGATTCAACCCGTCATTGGGCATTGAATTCGATACTTATTACAACAGTGATTTAGGAGATTTGACCGCAGACCACGTTGCTTTTCACCGCGATGGAAATATTTTCCATACTGTGGCTAATAACCTCGCAGGACCTGTAACTGCTCATCCCAACGGGCTCAATATAGAAGACGGACAGGAGCACCCCGTGAAGATAACATGGGACCCAATCGCAGAGGTGCTTGAGCTTTATTTTGATTGCACATTCCGTCTCTCGCGACAGATAGACTTGGTGAACACCATTTTCAATGGAACATCACAAGTGTGGTGGGGCTTCACAGGGGCTACGGGTGGCCTTTCCAATGCGCATGTGGTGTGCTTGGCAGAAACCTATGAGTTTAATGAAAACCTCGAACTCACGCTATGCCCAGGTGAGTCTGTGTCTATCGCGGCCAATGGAAACCCAGAGGGAACCTTCCTATGGTCGCCGGCCGCGGGCTTGTCGAACAACCAGGTGCAATCGCCCACTGCCTCGCCGGCTGTTAGCACAGAATATTGCTGCGTGTATACCGATGTGTGTGGCAACGTGATCAACAGTTGTGTGCAGGTGAATGTAGAGTTGCCTCCTGTCATTGATGCGGGTTTGGATGGGGTGTACTGCCTAGGCGACCAGTATGTGCTTCAGGCCTCGTGCGACCAAGCAGATGCCCAATTGCAATGGGCCACCGCGGGCGGGAATTTTACGACAACTACGAACGAACTTAGTGCAATCGTTAATGCACCTGCGACATACACGATAACGGCAACCTCTGCGGTTGCGCAGTGCTCCTCGAGCGATGAGGTTATAATCTTAGAAACTCCCTTGCCACAGCCCTCCATCGTATCGCCTGTGGGCAAGTGCACCTACGATAGTGTAGAGCTCGATGCAGGCAATGCCTGGCAGTCGGTGCAATGGTTCGATGGCACAGCAAATAACACTTTCGTTGCGCAGTCACCGGGTAATTTCGATGTGCAAATTGTACAAAACGACTGCGCTGTTACGGTAACATTTGTGGTGAATGATATCGTCTTGGACGACGTGGAGCTTGGTCCCACTCAAACGATTTGCGACGGACAAATGGCCGATCTTGACGCAGGCACTATTGTGTTGTGGAACGACGGCACAGTGTCGCAGTTTGCGCAGCCATTTCTCCCCGGAATCTATAGTGCAGAGCTCGAGTTGCAAGGTTGTTTTGAGCGTGATACTGTGGAGGTTATTGTGACCTTGCCGACGGTTATCGAATTGGGACCCGACACCGTTTTTTGCGAAGGACAAACCGTGGAGCTGCAATCCTCCTTGGTGGGGCTTTGGACCACCGGTGCTACCGACGATTTCTTGGCGGTGCAATTGCCCGGCGTATATGGTATTACCGTTACACAAGGTCCATGCACTGTTATAGATTCAATAAAAATCGACTGGCTACAACTGCCCTTTGTTTCACTAGGTGAAGACCCTGTCTATTGCCTGGGCAACGAATATGAGCTGAGTGCCATCGGGGAGTTTGTTGATTATTATACTTGGTCTACCGGTGACACTACCGATTTCATTCAAGTGCGTGAGACGGTCGACTTAGCCATCGCGGCATACAATACTTGTGGCGAAAGCGTCGACTCATTGCATGTAGTGTTTGAAGATTGCAGTCCAACCATCTACATGCCCTCATCTTTCACGCCCAATGGCGACGACATTAACGACCAATATTGGGCCGGAGTGGCCAATGTGGATTCCTTTCAACTCACCATTTTCGACCGGTGGGGAAGGGCTACGTTTCAAACCACGGATGCTTCTGTGCCTTGGCAGGGCGATGTGTTGGGCGGAGGTTATTTTGCCGAAAGCGGTGTGTATAGCTTTGTGCTGACGTGCCGCGTGGGCAGAGGAAAAGTCATTGAACGCAAAGGGCACATCCTCCTTTTGCGATAAAAGGGCTAGCTCGCACTGGCACGTTTCATACGGTCGTTGATGGCTCTACCCAAGCCGTAGTCAGGAACAAATTCAGCAAGTATTATACTGTGGTGGTCTGCATCGAGCTTTCGCATAGCAGAGAAGAGATTGCGGGCGGCCTCATGCAAGTCGCCTGTTTCTGAAAGACGGATGTTGCGGTAGTTGTGAAAGGAGTCTTTGAAACTTAATATGCTTACATCGGGGCCATGGTTGTGAAGCAATTCGTGTATGTTCCCGACGCGCATGGGTTTGCGCGGTGCATAGTGTGAGTGAAGCATGCCGGGAGCGTTTGGGGAACTCGTGCTGATAGCGTTGACGTGCACCGGCCCAATGATTTCTTCGATAGTCTCTACCGAGGTCCCGCCTAGGCGAAGGATTGTAGGTGTTTCGCAGCTGCAGTCTATTATAGTTGATTCAACTCCCACCGAGCATTCGCCACCATCGAGAATGTAGGGGATACGATCGCCCAACTGCTCGGCCACATGCAGTGCCGTAGTAGGGGAGATGTACCCAAACGGATTGGCGCTTGGCGCTGCCAGCGGAAAATCGAGCGCGCGCAATAATTCCAGTGCTAGCGGATGGTTGGGCATGCGAACGCCCACGGTGTCGAGTCCGCTGGTAACGATGTGCGGTATGCAATCACGTTTTCGAAGCACGATGGTTAATGGTCCGGGCCACAAGGCTTCCATGAGAGTGCGTGCGTGCGAGGGAATATGCGACGCCACTTCATGCACTTGCTCGATACCGGCCACGTGCACAATGAGAGGGTCGAAATGCGGACGGTTCTTCGTTTCGAAAATGGACACTACGGCATCGGCGTTGAGCGCGTTGGCAGCTAGGCCGTAGACCGTTTCCGTGGGTATGGCCACGAGCATTCCTCGATTTAAGAACTCAGTAGCATCTGGAACGCTAGTTGAAATCGTCGCCCTCATGTTGCAAAGATGCGAAAACTGGACGGATGACTAGTGATTAACCTCAAAACGCACGATGCTTTGATTCATGCGCAGCAGGTAAATACCATTGTTTAGATCTGATGTGTCCAAGGTAACTGATGAGGAATTGATTGATTGACGCATGACTTCTTTTCCCAACACATCAGTTACAACCAACTCTTGTCCCGATGGATTCGATATCTGAACATGCAAATAGGATTCTGCCGGGTTGGGGTATACGTTTATCGTACTTGTGTTTTCATCTACATGAGCGAATTGCGTAATGCTCAACGTGCTTGTGCCAAGTGTGTTGTAATTCCATAGATATTGTGGCGCGCCGCCTATCTGTATAAGATATGTGCCTGGTGTTAGCATCCCTTCTTCGAGAAGAACAGAGGAAGTAAAATTTGCGGACCCAAAGTTTGTGTTGCAGATGATTTCATTGCCACCGCATGAATCCCAAATCGATATGAAGCAGTCTTCTAGTGTGCCATCGAAAATGTTATTGATGAGAACATTACCATCTACGTAATCAAATGAATACCATAAGTCATGGCATCTTGGCGCAGTCGACTGAAAACATCCGGGCATCCCAGGGGTGTAACCGGTGTAAGTGTTGTCAAAAGCTGTTGTGCTGTTCATGTCTATGTGCTGAGCACCGGAGCATGATTCGTTGTATGGCGTAATGCATGCGTTTGGAATCGTTGAAAACCCGGTGCATCCGCAGTCGAAGGTGAGTTGGAAGATGAGGTCATTGTTGCCGATACCATCGAGCAAAGCAACATCATCAAAAAGCGCTTGTCCTGAGGGAAATGGTGAGATAGTGCCATATACATAAAGCGCTCCGTAGTAATTCATAGTCATATTCACTCGGTACTCTCTTCCGGAAATAATGGGAGCATCTGAAAAGTAAAAGTATTTAGTGAAGGTCTCAAAATTAAATATCTCATTATTCACGGCCGCACCAATCGTGTCGCCTGTAAGTACATCGGTGATATTGCAGGTGATTGTTCCATCCGATTCCGTATTTCCGCCGTATACGTTAGACCATCTGAACTCTGTTACTTTCGTCGTTAGTGGGGCGATGAATGTTTGTGAAATTACACCGCTATCACCAACCGCATTCGCAGGGAAATTTCCATTACCAGAGGTTAACTCGAAATAATTACCTATATAAAATCCTTCAACTCCAATGTCATTTATGGTGTTTGAATTGCCGTCATCGCAGGGCATGCCTGTGATAGCAGAGCAGGAATCGATTTGTGCTAGGGTATCATTACCAAACACTGTAAAAGTGATAAGAAAGAGGCCAACGTAAAGATTTCGCATAAAGAAATGTGTTAAGAATGTCTGCAAATTGGAGTATCAAATGTAGCTGTAGATAAAGAACAATACTTTTGTTACAAGTTGAATGACTGTTTATTTAAATATATCTCGGTGCTGTGCTTTCGACTATTTACTAACCACAAAACGAATCGTGTTATCATTCATGCGCAGCAGGTAAATACCATTGTTTAGATCTGATGTGTCCAATGTAACTGATGAGGAATTGATGGATTGACGCATTACTTCTTTGCCCAACACATCAGTTACAATCAACTCTTGTCCCGATGGATTGGTAATCTGCACATTCAAAAATGATCCTGCCGGATTGGGATAAACACTTAAACGAGTATTGACTTCAGATAAGGAAGCAATTTGTGTAATTGTTAGGGTTCCTGTTCCGCGATTATCACGTTCAAAGGGGTACAATGGAGGACCGCCCAAGCGTATGAGATAATTGCCAGGCTCCAAAGATCCTTCTTGGATGAAAATAGAAGAATTAAATGCCATTGCGCTAGCATTGTCGTTGCAGTAAATTTCAGTGCCACCGCAAGAGTCCCAAATGGAAAGGAAGCTGTCAACCATATTGCTGTCAAGCGTGGTATGGACTTCAACGTTGCCACCGGTATATTCAAATGAATACCATACATCGGGTGAACGATCTATGTTAGGGTCTGTGTTCCAAAACACGCAACTTGGCTGATCTTGCGTGTATCCCGCAAAGTTAGTGTTGAAGTTTATGGAGCTGTTCATCGCGATGTTAATTGCATCGGAGCACGATTCATTGATAGGAGTTACCAGCTCATCAGCGGAAATTGCCGTACCGGTGCACCCGCAATCAAAGGTTAACTCGAATGCAAGGTCATTGACTCCGAATTCGTTGGTGAAGGGCTCACCATTTAGATAGATCTGACCTGATTCAAAAGGATACCAGCTGCCCATGATGTAAAAACCACCATCGTAATAGGGGGTAATGTTTAGACGGTATTCTCTTCCGGAAATAATAGGAGCTTCAGTAAAATAGAAATTTGCATCAAAGATATCTATACTTAGCGGCTGAGAATTCAATGCTACGCCGATGGTGTCTCCCGTCAGAGCATCTGTTACATTGCATGTCATGATGCTGCCATAACCGTAGATACGACTAACGCGAAATGCACTTATGTTCGTGGATAAAGGTGCGATGAAAGACTGTGAAATAACACCGCTATCCGCAACTATGTTTTCAGGGAAAACTTGATTGTTTCCCGCAGCCTCCAATAAAGGGCCGTAGTAAAATCCTCCAATACCAATGTCGTTGCTGGTATTGGGGTTACCGTCATCGCACGGCAGGCCAAGGGTGGCAGCGCATGAATCGATTTGAGCATTTGCATCGATTGCCTGCATTATTAAAGTGATGAGAAATAAACTTACGTAAAGTTGTCGCATAAACAAATGTGTTAGGAATGGCTGCAAGCTAGCGCAACTAATGTAGTTGAAGGGAAATAAGGTTTTTATTTACAAAAAACGACTGGCTATTGGCTTAAAAGCATCCCCGTGCTTTACGTTACTCATTCGATAACTGCCATACCCCTGAGTACCAGTCCAAGTTCCATTACGTAAACCACGGGGTCAATTTCCGGCATTGCGGCTTCAAGGGTGTAGGTGTATTTTCCGAAGGTCGGGAATTCCTTTTTACTATCAATGACGTATTCAATGTCTATGATGTCAAATCCCTTCTCTCCGTAAAAATCGCCTTTTGCATCCCGGATGGGAACCTCTACATCGCGTCGTACCGATTCCCCTTGCGGATTGGTTTCCGTTACATGCAGCAGCAACTTATCGTAAGGATATCCGCTGGCACAACGCACAGCTAAAGCCAATTCATAGGGATGCTTGTTCTCTTTAATGTCAATCACAAAAGATAGCTGTTCATTGACCGACCATTCCAGTTCTTCACCCACGCTTTGGTGTTCTTTGAAGAAGGTGTTTTGCGAGGTGCAGCTGACGATGAAGACAAGGACTAGGCAAGAGAGGAGAGTACGCATGATGGTGAAGGGGTGAAAGGGTGAAATGGTGAAATGGTGAGAGGGTGAAATGGTGAGAGGGTATGAATTAAAAGATTAGTGCTGCTTTCATCCTGGTACGGTCCTATTCACAGAGGGTCCCAAACGCCTCAATCATCAAAATCACATCTGCAACACCCACGACGCCGTCGAGGTTGAGATCTGCGGGGCAAACAGGATCAGTAGGAGGCAGGGTAGAGGTGATACCTTGATTTGCGCAAATAGGTGTGGCATTGATGTTATCATCGGCGAAGCTGAAGCAATAGCCGCACATGGCGCGTTTGAGAAAGCAACTGGCTAGTTTCACCAAATTGAGTTGGGGATACGTGCAGTGGTTGGGCAACACTTGTGGGGCTGTATGCAGCTCGCTGCACATGCCGTTTTGCAGACGATAGCTGTGAATGGAGTTGGAGCCGTGGTAATAGAGAAAGCCGCTGCAGAAGCAGGCAATGAGTGGCCCGTAATTGTAGGGCACTACGCAGTCGTTGCCATCATGAAAACTGACCATCGGAATGTTTGGCTGATCAGCCATGTCCGAGCGTTCAGCCATGGCACCGCATTGGTTGATGATTCCCTTTATTGAATATGTGGCTGTTGAATTGTTGCCGGAAACATCAAGCAGACCAACTTCATTGCTAAATCCTAAAGCCACCTGAGCATCGGCTTCCTGCTGATTCCAAAAAGTAGTCTGCAATGATGTTATGCTACCCGCGCTTTGACCGTTTACGAAAATCCATTCGGTGTCGATACCCCATTCTGCCGCCTGATCCACACTGAAGCGCAGCGCCGCACGCGCATCCTGAACAGCGCAATAGACAGCCTTTTGCAAATTGCTTCCGAAGCAATTTATGCACAGCACATTGTCGCAATTCCACCCTACACGGTAGTTGATGTTGGCTACCACAAACCCACGCTTGGCGAATTCCACACTCTGAAAAGTGAGTTCGTTTTTGTCACCGGCGATAAATCCGCCTCCGTGAATATTAAGGATGAATGGACGCTCT
>CAMBPD010000053.1 GCA_945869405.1 Chryseobacterium gleum
AAGGAAACACTATTGACATTAGAAAAATAGTACTTCAGTAGCCCATCCCATAACAGCACCTACAATAAATTGGCGGCATCCTGCTCCGCAGAAAAATTTGTGGTAAATGAAAAATTCTTCTCCGCAAAAGCATCTCGGTAAAAAATCACCAACTTCTTGTAGCTGCAAACCGTCAGATTGTGAAAAAACTTCACTTCTCAGCCGATTAGCCGATTTTTGGAATATTAGTTTGGGTTTGGGATTCAACACGCCATTGTCAAGCGGGGTATCCTATATTTATTCCATAAATAATGAACAAGATTGATGGAAGTATTTTCACGGTCTGACGTTACCAGTAAAGCTATGACGACAGTGCAGACATCAAACAACAGTGCACCTAACCAGACCTGCCTACAAAACCTACCTTAAACTTGAATAAACTCCGGCATATCGCACTCTTAGCGCTCGCTCTAACAGCAGTGCACTATGGCCACGCCTGCAGCGGCTATAAGATTACCGTGGGCGATAAGACCTTTCTCGGTAGCAACGAAGATGCCTGGAGAACGACGCCTCATATTTGGTTTGAAGAAGCGAAATTAATCGGCACCTATGGTGCGGCATTCACGGGTTCACGTTATGACGGCGAAAACGGATACGCACCACAATCCGGAATGAACGAAATGGGTCTTGCCTTTGAAAGGCTCGCGTCGTACCATACCCAAGAAGAAGCGTTTGAGAACCGTGAAAAAATTACCAACCCCACAAATTATTTAAAGGACATTCTGCACTCGTGTGCTTCAGTTGAGGAGGTCAAGGCGTATATCAGTCGGTTCGACCACAGTTATTTTATCGAGGACGTCTTTATCTACGTAGACAAATCCGGAAAGTACCTTATTGTAGAGCCTTACACGCTAACAATAGGGAACAATCCTTCTTATGTGATCTCCAACTTTTGCCCGTCGATCACCTCAGCTGAAAAGGCAACTAAACTTGATAGATATAGAAACGGCGTTGAATTTCTGAATAACGGAATCGATACAACACTCGCTTTCTGCACATCCTTGTCCGACGCCATGCACGTTTGCCGCAAGAAAATTGGCGATGGCACATTGCTTTCCTCCGTTTGGGACTTACGGGACGGAACAGTTAATTTGTTTTTTTACCACAACTACGACACAACCATACAATTCAATTTAAGAGATGAGTTGAAAAAGGGCAATCATAGCATCGCTATCGAAAAGCTCTTTCCACCGAATCCTGAATTTGAGCAACTCAGCTATTTTCAAACCACCAAAAACAACAATTGGATTGCCGTATTTATTCTGGGATCAGCAGCAATCTTTTTGTTCTCTTCTATCTTCTTCCTCGTTCAGTATTTTCGAGCGAAGAAGATTCAGAATTACGCGCTGCTGAAGCTCATGCTATTCCCGTTTGGGTTCATCCTATTCTACTACATGTACGTTTTGAGCAGCAACGTTGGTGTTTTCTATTTCCCGGCACCCTATCAATCCCCCGCAAACGCATTGGTTAGTCTAGCCTCCTATATTCCCTTGTTGTTGTTGGTGCTTATACTCCCTCTGCTAATCCTGAATTACCGAATATTCAAGGAGCATTGCTGGAGCAGATTCGCCAGCGTACTCTTCACAATCAACAATCTTATATATCTAGGTTTGATTGGCCTATTTCAGTACTGGAAATTTTTCGAAGTTTTCAATTGACAGTGTAGAACCATCATTCAGACCGGATATCAAAGGAGCAGTTTTGAACACCCAAGAATAAGGCAATGGTACTGCGCTTGGTTGGGCTTACTTTTCACACCGTTATTCAGGTTGATTATTTATGAAAAAAGTATTTCTGCTCGCGGTATTCATCATCGCTGACTATATGGTAAATGCCCAGAGTGCCAACGGGAATGGCAGTTCCCTACCCGGAGGCAACGTTCAGCCGAATGGATCGACCACATCTCACACGGAGGAAGGGCACTTTCACTTTTATGGATTCGGACGCACGGTCTTTACGCTGGACGATCAGAACTTAGGGGGCAGTGATTTATTCGTTCCGGCCAATATCAAGTTTGGCCAATCGAAAACGCCCAATTTCTTTGTCACGGCAAAACAGACACGCGCGGGCTTCGATTATACACGCCCGTTTGGATCAAACGTATTGAAGATAAAGCTCGAAGGTGACTTCCACAACGATGCAAGCAACGCCACAGGCCTATTGAGAATGCGTCATGCGTTCGCAGAATACAAGTTCCTGACGGTAGGTATGACCTGGAGCAATTTTTTCGATGAAGGTGTCAATCCGACCGTAGTTGATTTTGAAGGTCCCAACAGTTCTACCCTCTCCCGAACACCGCAGGTGAAGTTCTCCGCCTTCAAGTCAAAGAATACCCTTTCCATTTCCCTTGAAAATCCCGGAGAGAATGTATCTCTTGGTGGATCTATCACCGCGCTTCCAATTCGCTATCCCGACGTGATTGCAGCTTACAAAGTCAATGGCAAGTTCGGTTTTCTGAAGCTCGCGGGACTCGTGCGTGAACTTCGGTATGAAAGTGACAAGGCACGCAGCCTGATTGGATATGGTGCGAATGTCATGAGTATGATTAACGTCGGCTCTTCTGACAAACTCAAATTCCAGGCGGTGGGAGGAACGGGAATCGCACGCTACATTCAGGGAGCCTCCGGTCTGAATTACGATGCCTTGTACGATAGCACTTCAAGTTTAAAAAAACTCAACATGTACGGTCTGAATTTGTCTTACCAGCACTTTTGGAAGAGCAACCTCTACTCCTCTTTTACTGCAGGCTTCTTGAATGCAGAGAAGAACAAGAACCTGGCACCCGGCAATTACTGGAAAAGCTACTACGCTTCATTGAACCTGTTTTACGAGGTTTTCAGCAACTTATCATTCGGCTATGAGGTGCTTGCCGGTGAAAGGGTGAACATTAATGGAGAAAAACAATCTGCTCTGCGCCTACAAATGAATGCCACCTATAAATTCAGCCACCCCAATTAAAACATCTAACCCTATACAACCATGAAGCATACTCTTTCACCGTTTCTGATTTTCATTTCAATTGCACTTATTGCTTGCAATCAAAACAATGCCGGCAAATCCACTGATATCGCCGCAGCAGATACCCTCAAAGGCAAGGAAGTGCCCGTTAAAACAGATGGTGCCATTCTTCCCGGGCTTGATCATGGCATGGAGCAGTCGCCCATCAACATCAGTTCTTCCACCAATGACAAAGGGCACCATAAGGTTTCTCTCTATTTCAAGGATAGCATTAACAAGGTAGAGAACCTCGGTCACACCGTCCAACTTGATTTCAGTGAAGGAAGCACCATTAACCAGGACGACACGTTGTTCAATTTCAAACAGTGCCATTTTCACACGCCGTCGGAGCACCATATCGATGGCATGTCATTCCCGATGGAGATGCATATTGTTTCCATGATGCCTGACACTAATAAAAAAGACACACCTCAGTACCTCGTTATTTCAGCGTTGTTCAAAGAAGGCAAGGAGAGTAAATTCATCGCCGATTTCCTAAGCTCCATTCCCAAGAATGAAAACGAGAAAGAAGCTGTTCCGGCCGGACAGGTCAAGCTATCTGATTTATTTGGGTCGGTGAGCGCTGAGTTGATAGGGCAGTATTACTACTACCGAGGATCGTTGACCACTCCGCCGTACACCGAATCCGTTCGTTGGCACGTTACAAAGCACATTTTCGAAGCATCACCCGAGCAGATTGAAGCGATCCACAAGATTGAAGGCAACAATGCCCGTCAGGTTCAGGCCACTTTCGGCCGCGTGGTTGCCAATGACTGAGGTCAACGCCGTTTAGTTTGAAGCAACAAGACCTCTAAAAAGCCTTTGAAACTTCCCTTGCAAAAACCGGCGTTTTCGGAAGTTTTCATGCGCTCTTTTTAAGAATTCAATACATAACTTAAAATCGGCCAGGCATAGCTGAACCAATTAAAATTGGTCTTGTTTAAGGACCACGAATTTGAGAAATCTTGTTACCGCCGGACTGCGACTTTTCACACTTTCGATTATCGCTGCGCATTGCGCGCACGCCCAAAACCAAAACAACTTTTGGGTCTATGGCTACCAAGCCGGAATCAACTTCAACACCACTCCCCCATCGTTTCAAGGTGGATTTTCCATTCTGGCCTCGGAAGGAGCGGCGAGTGTGGCCGATCCTGTGACCGGTGAACTGCTCTTGTCCATAGCGTGGATATTCCGCACAAACTAACCACCTTATTCCGCGGAGCCGAGGTCATCCTATTAAACGAACACCCCGGTCCCCGAGCGCAGCCGAGGGGCGGTCCCCCAAGTCGAGGGCCAACTTTCAATTCAGTAGAAACAGAAAGACAATCACAATTGAGAATGAGTGGTTGCCCCCCATAATCCTACATTCCTAAAATCCTATAATCCTCGCAAATCAATTTTCCCCTATGTTTGACCTTAATCAAACAAACGACTATGACATCAACACCTAAGACAGGTCACCCCAAAGGACTGTATTTTCTATTTTTCACGGAAATGTGGGAGCGCTTCAGCTACTATGGTATGCGCGCTATCTTCATGCTATTCATGGTAAAAGTGCTTTTGCTGAAAGACGGCGAAGCATCTGAAATCTATGGCAGCTATACCGGGTTGGTGTATCTCACTCCACTTCTCGGTGGCTATTTGTGCGATAGGTACCTGGGGAATCGCAGGAGCATCATCATCGGTGGTTTACTTATGGCCTTGGGTCAGTTTTTCATGTTCCTTTCAGCGAGCACAGGTGCCGACGGTGGAGTTGCGCTAATGTGGACAGGCCTCACTGCGCTCATTGTAGGCAATGGATTTTTCAAACCCAATATCTCCACTATGGTTGGTCAATTGTATCCGACCAACGATCGTCGCATCGATAGCGCATTCACGATATTCTATATGGGCATCAATCTAGGAGCCTTCTTCTCTCCTCTTGTTTGCAGCTCCTTCAGCGATTACAAGTGGGGATTTTTGGCCGCATGTGTGGGCATGTTACTGGGGCTCATAGGGTTCATTGCCCTACAGAAAAAGTACCTCATTTCGGAAGAAGGAAAAGAAATTGGCCTTCCCGTGAAGCCACTCGATGTGAAGTCCATCGCCATGATAATCGGTTCAATTGGGATCATCTTCTTCATGCTCAACTTCAAACAATGGTTTGGCCCAGAGCACGATATCATCAGTTATTTCATCTACGGCTCTATGGTGGCGATACCCATCATCATCCTTACTGATAAGAGCCTTCGTCGCTCCGAGTTGATGCGCATTTTGGTGATCTTAATTCTAGTCTTCTTCGTTATTTTCTTTTGGGGGGCCTTTGAGCAAGCCGGAGCATCACTCACGCTGTTCGCCGATCGACAAACAGACAGGCATGTTTTAGGTTGGGAAATGCCCGCCGAGTTTTTCCAATCTGTAAATCCACTTGCGGTCATAACGCTTGCTCCTCTCTTTACCATCCTTTGGGGCTTCTTATACAAACATCGTATGGAACCATCCTCGCCCACGAAAATGGCGTGGGGCTTGGCCCTGGTAGCCATTGGCTATGCTGTCATTGCAATGGCAGTGAACGGACTTGGCGCTGGAGAAAAAGTGAGTATGTGGTGGCTCATCGCTCTCTATGTTATCCACACGATGGGAGAGCTATGCCTGTCGCCCATAGGCCTTTCAATGGTATCTAAACTGGCTCCCTTGCGCCTGTCGTCGCTGCTTATGGGCACATGGTTTTTGGGCAATGCAGCGGCCAATAAATTCGCGGGAACATTAAGCGCCTTGATTCCACCAAGTGAAGCGACCGCCGACCAAGTGTGGCCTACCCTCTTGGGTTACGAAATAACCAACCTGTACCAATTCTTCATGGTATTCATAATCATGACAGGTATTGCCGCCGCAACACTGTTTTTGCTTAGCCGCACATTGCAGAAGATGATGGCAACCGCTGATTAGTGACTAATGACTAGTGACTAGTTACAAATGAGCCACTAGTCACCGGTCATTAATCATTCGTCATTAGTCATCAGTCATCAGTCATTAGTCATTAGTCATCAGTCATTAGTCATTAACCATATGTGGTCAAAACACCCCAAAGCCCTGCCCTATCTCTTCCTCTCTGAAATGTGGGAGCGGTTTGGCTATTACTTGATGATTGGCATTTTCACTCTTTATTTAAAAGATGTGGAAACCGGTTTTGCCATGACTGAAAAGGAAGCGGCAGACCTTTACGGCACCTTTATCGCACTGGTTTTCCTCACTCCTTTTGTTGGCGGGTTGCTAGCCGACCGTTATTTAGGATACCGAAAATCAATCATCATCGGTGGCCTCCTAATGGCGGCAGGCTATATGATGATGGGTATTCACTCGTTGCCCATGCTCTATGTGGCCATGACCTTGGTAATTGTTGGAAATGGTTTCTTTAAACCCAATATATCCACACTTTTGGGTAGTTTTTATTCCAACGATCAATACAAAGCCAAGAAAGACGAAGGGTACAACATCTTTTACATGGGCATCAACATCGGTGCCTTCATCTGCAACTTCTTTGGTGCTGCGCTCATGATTTTGCTCGGATGGCAGTGGGCATTCTTTGCTGCCGGTATCGGTATGGTTATCGGGGTGTTTGTCTTCATTTCAGGCACACGCCATTATGCCGGGCACACCGAGGCTAAGGGAACGCAACAAGGCGACATGCCGCTGAGCAAGATTGTACTGCTCATTTTGGTGCCTTCCGTGGTATTTGGTATTATCGGGTGGTTGCTAAAAGGCGTAGAGTCTGCTGCCAACACCAATGCCTCCATATTCGGATCCGACAGTACAGATGCATTCATCTTTGCGTGTGTTCCAGTAGTGTTGTTCTACGCTTCACTCTACTTCCGAGCTCGAATAGATGAGCGCAAACAAATCGGTGCTCTGTTAACCATTTTCTCTGTGGTTATCTTGTTCTGGGCCGTGTTCAAACTAAACGGTTCCGCGCTCACTACATGGGCCGATCGATACACCGACCGAGAGGTTACAGGCACCACTGCAATGGTGACCGAGAGCTTGAAGTTTTCAAAAAAACTTACCTACTCAAAAGACACAATCGATGCATACGACGGTCAATTTCGTTTGCAGAAGGTGGATGGCGTCGTACAAAAAACATTCGACTATCCTGTCTATTTCAAAAACGCAACGGAGGAACAACGACCCGAAGAAGGCGCTCGCGTGAGTTTGTGGGCAACCAATCTCAGTCAATCAATCAACCCCTTTTGGGTCATTCTTCTCACCCCGCTCTTAGTTGGATTCTTTTCATTTCTTCGTGTGCGCAACAGCGAGCCCTCTACACCGGCGAAAGTTGCCTTTGGCCTTCTCATCAGCGGCTTATCTGTTTTGGTCATGGTAGCCGCTGTGAAAGCTGGTAACAACGGCACTGAAAAAGTGAGCGTTTGGTGGCTGGTTGCAAACTACGGTGTGATAACCATCGGCGAGCTCTTCTTGAGTCCAATGGGGTTGTCGCTTGTCTCCAAGCTCAGTCCAGCGAGCATCACATCGCTCATGATGGGTGGGTGGTTTTTGGCTACTTCCATAGGCAATAAACTCAGTGGAGTATTGGCCAGTATGTGGGATAGCTACGACGACAAAACGAATTTTTTCTGGATAAACTTTACCCTTCTACTGAGTGCTGCAGCCTTGATGTTTGTCTTACTGGGCCGATTGAATAAAACCATGAACGAAAAAGGAATACACTAAACGCTATGCAAACCATCGATCAGATTCAAACCTTTCAAGGGAAGTACCCCAAACAACTGTGGTATCTATTTTTTTCGGAAATGTGGGAGCGTTTTTGCTTCTACGGTATGCGCGGTATGCTCACCTTTTTCATGGTTACGCAGCTGTTCATGGACGACAGATCGGCCAATTTACAATACGGTGCCACGCAAGCGTGGGTATATGCGTTCACCTTCATCGGGGGGTTGTTTGCCGACAAAATTCTCGGGTTTCGCAAGTCGCTGTTTTGGGGCGGGTTGCTTATGATTGCCGGAAGCATTATCCTGGCGATTGACCCAAAAAAGTTTTTCTTTTTAGGAATTGCATTTAACGTGGTGGGCACGGGTTTCTTCAAACCCAACATCTCCAGCATGGTGGGTCAATTATACAAGCAGGGCGATAGTCGCCGCGACGATGGTTTTTCATTGTTCTATGCAGGCATCAACGTGGGGGCTTTGTTGGGCGGGTATTTCTGCATTTCAATCGGCAAAGGTGAATTTCTTTCATCCGTTGTTCCCGCCGACCTGACGTGGAACGTAGCCTTTGGACTAGCCGCCGTTGTGATGACTATTAGTTTAATCACCTTTACACGCACGCGACATCATATGGGTCCCATAGGACTTTCACCCTTAAAAAATGCTCTTGGCCGAACTTGGGTGTGGCAAGACATCGCTGTGTATGCGGGAGGTTTACTCGCTATTCCCGCCATTATGATTATGGTGGCCAACACCGTTTATACCGACTATTTCATGTACCTAATTGGCCCGTTCAGTTTGATTTATTTAGGGTATGAAATGTCGAAGGGTACGGGGGCCGAAGCCAAGAAACTCATTGCTGCCTTGTTCTTTATTTTCTTTTCAATCGTTTTCTGGGCCATCTTCGAACAGGCAGGCGGGTCGCTGAGTTTGTATGCTGCGAATCATCTGAGCGATGAGTTGCTTGGCATGATTCACTTGGACCCCAACGGATTAAACAATTCAGCCAACTCCGCTTTTGTGATTGCCTTTGCAGCCATTGCAGGTACCATTTGGGTTTGGCTTGCCAAACGCGGTATGGAGCCCAACACGGTGGTGAAATTTGGTATCGGCTTCCTGTTTTTGGGAGCAGGTTATATGCTGTTTTTCACTGGGCGCTTCTTCGCCGATGCCAACGGCGTTTCCTCGCTTGATATGTTTACGTTTGCCTACTTTGCCGTAACCCTCGGGGAATTGTGCCTCTCACCAATTGGGCTATCCATCATGACCAAGTTGGCTCCCGATCGTTTGCAAGGATTTATGATGGGGATGTGGTTTTTGGCAAGTGCTTACGGGCAATATGTAGCCGGACTTTTTGGGGCGAGCATCTCTCCTGATCCCGCTGCAACACCCGTTGAAAAACTCAACATCTATACACAGGGCTATTACGACTTCGCATGGTACGCCCTCATTGCCGGAGTTATTCTCATTCTTATTTCACCGCTGATTCGCAAATTGATGCAGGAAGTAAAATAAGCAATTACATTTCCCGTACTAGCCAACAACTTATCTTTGAGCCATGAATAAACTAATTCTCTTTTTTTGTCTGCTATGCATCACGGAAACGGCATTTGCGCAGGCTTCCAACGAACAAGTGTGGAATAGTGATGTGAACCAAGCTGTTCAGCAATCGGTGCAATCCAACAAGCCTCTTTTTCTATTCTTTACTGGCAGCGACTGGTGCGGATGGTGCATCCGTTTGCAAAAAGAAGTATTCCAAACTCCATACTTCACTCAGTGGGCAAAGGAAAACGTAGTGCTCGTTGAGCTCGACTATCCGCGTAAAAAACAATTACCCGATGAGTTGAAGGCACAAAACCAAACTATGCAACAGATTTTTCAAGTGCAAGGTTACCCTGCTGTTTACCTGGTCATTCCGGAGGTACAACAAGACGGTTCGGTTAATTTTAAGCCACTCGGGCAAACGGGGTATGCTGCCGGTGGCCCTGAATCATGGTGCGCAAGCGCAAGTGCCATGATTAAGAAATAAGTTCATACGCGCCACATGATTATTACCCACTAACAAGATATACCCTCCTCTTTTGCCGGGCCTCTCGAATTCATTTCAGAGGCCCGTTTTTTTTTGTTGTCTCATGCCGAAAAAGAAATACATTTGGAGAGACCACTATTAACCAAAATTCACGATTATGAAAAAATTAGCTGTATCAACTATACTGCTCGCCGGTCTAGTTACATTGAGTTTATTGAATTGTTCGCCTGCAACCGAGAAGAAATCGGAACCCGTCGCCGAAGCGAAAAAAGAATCGTTTGGAGGTTATGCAACAGCCGCACTGTACGGTGAGCACCTAGTAACAATCTGTGCATGTAACGATTGCCACACACCCAAGAAAATGACCGAACATGGCCCGGAGCCGGATAGTAGTTTGTGGCTTTCAGGTCACCCTGCCGCAATGCCTGCTCCCGCTGTTGATCGTGCCGATATGGCCAAGCGAGGTCTTGCAGTGACCGATATGCTCACTGCATGGGTAGGTCCGTGGGGAACTACCTATACACCAAATATTACCAGCGACGACACCGGTATTGGCGCCTGGACAGAGCAACAATTCATCACATGCATTCGGGAAGGCAAACTGAAAGGTCTTTCACGTCCTCTGTTGCCTCCTATGCCTTGGCAGTTCTACAAGTTAATGACCGACGACGAACTCAAGGCTATTTTCGCATACCTCAAGTCCACCAAGCCTGTGAAAAA
The DNA here is from genome assembly GCA_945869405.1 of Chryseobacterium gleum. GTDB lineage: Bacteria > Bacteroidota > Bacteroidia > Flavobacteriales_D > Sanyastnellaceae > JAIBBG01. The sequence goes on from CAMBPD010000053.1 coordinate 10,486, forward strand.
CATCGCTCCTGGTTATGAGCCACCTACAGTGTAATTCATTCATGCAATCACGTCAATTTTCCATATTCGGTGCTTGTATGCTGATGCTGATACAGAGCATCAGTTGCCAAAACACATCCAATCCTATGAACCAAGAAACAAAGTTGAACCCTCTTCTTTGTGATCCTAAACAAGGCACATGCGAAATACCCGGTGGGGCAGCCCAAACGGATGTCGAGACCAAAGAAGTCGCGACTGAAAAACCGGTCAAAGTACTTTACTTTACCGATCCCATTTGCTCATCTTGCTGGGGCATTGAACCTCAATTGCGACGTATGAAAATGGAATACGGCGACTACATTGATGTGGAGTATTGTATGGGCGGATTGCTGCCGTCTTGGGACGGCTTCAATGGCGGAGGCATCTCAAAGCCGGCCGATGTGTATCATCACTGGGAGGAAGTAAGTCACCATTACGAAATGCCAATGATTGGCGATGTTTGGTTGAATGATCCGCTGCCTTCCTCCTACCCGCCTTCCATCGCTTTCAAAGCTGCCCAAATGCAGGATAAGACCAAAGCGCTTGCGTTTTTGCGCCGCTTACGTGAAATGGTGTTCGTAGAAGCTAAAAACATTACACGTCCTGAACTGATTGCGGAGGCTGCTGTATGGGCAGGCCTCGATGCGGCTCAACTCGAAAAGGATTCCAAGGGTCCTGCTCTTCAACTTTTCGAGCAAGATCTAAAAAGGTCGCGCGAAATGGGGGTGCGGGGCTTCCCTACCGTCTTCTTCATGGACGACTCCGGCAACCGCCTGACGGTATATGGCGCACGCAGCTACGAAGAGTTTTCGGGCAGTATTCAACGGCTCGCGCCAGGTGCATCCGCCAAGGCATTATCCACTGAAGTGCTGGTTTATTTTGAACCATTCAAAAGCTTGACTTCGAAAGAGCTGAGTCTGTTTATGAATAAGCCCGTTGCAGATTGTGAAGCGCTGTTAAAGCAATTGGAAAAAGAAGGGAGACTACAGGTGATTACGACCAAAAACGGAAGCCTCTGGCGATTGAAATCGTAGTGAACGTTTAACGCTGTTCAATGATTGTACAGTTAAGAAAAAAACAAACCCAAGTTTTTGAGATCGAAAAGTGTAAAGAAAGGAAGGGTTGAGGTGTTGCAGATTGTACATTTCACACCAATAAACTTCAAAGGATAATTTTAAACCAAATTGATTATTTAATCCATGAAAAAAATTTACGCGTTATCGCTATTCACGTCCATCGCTCTGTGGGGTTCAGCCCAGACATTCACGATGAACAGTTCGCTGATAACTTCCACCCACAACTCCGGCGGTTGCACAGGAGTGACAGACATGAACAATGACGGTTTGGATGACATTATCATTCTCGACAACAGCCGTGACCTTTCCATTGCCTACCAACAGGCTGATGGCAGTTTCTCGGTAAGCTTCCTTGGAGCGGTAAGCGGTGAGTCGCAATGGGGTATGTGCATCGGTGATGTGGACAATGATGGCCACAAAGACGTTATGTGCGGCGGTGCCTACGATGATGTTCACATTGTGAACATTGATGGTCCGGGTATTTTCCAAGTGACCGACTACCCTTTCGCATCGATATTCACACAAGGTTGCAACTTGGTAGACATGGACAATGATGGTTATTTGGACGGCTTTCTTTGTCATGACGACGGCCACAATATGATCTTGAGAAACGATGCAACAGGAGATTTCAATAATGGACAGAGCATGTTGGACATGGTCTTTTTTCCTGAAATTAACGGAAACGACAATAGCGGAAACTACGGATCTGTTTGGACCGATTTCGATCGCGATGGAGATACTGATTTGTTCATTGCAAAATGTCGTCAGTTTGTGAATGACCCTCTCGACCCACGCAGAACCAACGTTCTAGTCATCAACAATGGCGATGGTACGTTCGACCACACCAACCCCTCTTCTGGTGTTTCTTATGCGCAAGAGCGTGGCTTGGTAAACCTTGAGCAATCATGGACCAGCGATTTTGCCGACATCGACAACGATGGTGATTTCGATTGCTTCTTGACAACGCACAGCAATACATTAGAAATTTACGAAAACGATGGTAACGGATTCTTCACGAGCCGCACTCAAAATTCCGGATTAGAGTATTCCGGCTTTTTTCTGCAAGGAAAGTTGCACGATTTCGATAACGACGGATTTCTTGACTTGATTCACTCTGGTGGTAACCACGATTACTATCACAACGACGGTGACTTCACGTTTACTCGTATTCAAAACACCTTCATGAACGATGATGTGATGCACAGCTTTGGTATTGGTGACTTGAACCACGATGGTTACCTAGACGTGTATGCGAGCTATGGCGATGGCTATGTAGACGCCGACAACTCGAACCCAGACAGAATCTTCATCAACAATGGTGGCAACAATAACTGGGTGAGTTTCGATTTGGAAGGCATCATCAGCAACAAAGACGCGGTGGGGGCCATTGTGGAAATCACAGGAACGTTCGGCACTCAAGTTCGCGAGGTTCGTGCCGGAGAGAGCTACGGAATCACAAACACATTCTATTGCCACTTCGGACTAGGCACTGCTAGTGAAGTTACGCAAGCAACTATCTATTGGCCATCAGGCTTGGAGACGGTGATTACCAATCCAGAAATAAACACTTTCCACAGCATTGCTGAAAGCCCCTGTTTTCTCGCTGCTCCCTCTGTAGTGGCTATCGGAAACATCCAGTTTTGCGAGGGCGGTTCTGTAACCTTGCAAGCTAGCGCCTCTGATCTTACCTACGAGTGGAACAACGGTCAAACCGGACAATCCATTATCGTGACTGAACCAGGTAACTACTTCGTGACCGCCACAAGTGCTGAGGGATGTATCGCCATTTCACAAGGTATCGCAGTGACTAACGTTCCTGATTCACCGGCCGCAATTGTTGCTGGCGGCGACACGCACATCTGCGACAACTCGTCATTGATGCTCACGGCCACGCAAGGCACATCTTACCTGTGGAGCAATGGGTTAATCACACAAACAATCGAAGTATCCGAGGCAGGCCAGTATACAGTTATCATCGCAGGCCAGTGCGGCGAAAACACATCTGAACCCATCGTGATTGAAGTTTCAGATTCTCCAGCAACCCCAGCAGTGACGAGCATTGAAATCGACGCAAACACTGCGGCAACATTTACCTCTACTGGCGGCACAAACGTGCAGTGGTATGATTCTGCAGTTTCTAACTCTCCTATCGCGAGCGGCAACAGCTTTACTACACCGGTGCTCAGCTCTACTACATCGTATTGGGTTGAAGATGTAAACGTATTCCCTGGTGATGCAGCCGCAGGCGGAAAGTTTGACCAAACACTTAACAACGACGGTCAATACCAACCAAATTCAACCTACTTCTTATTGTTCAACGCCGCTGAAGATGTGATCATTAACAGCGTTAAGGTTTTTGCCGACGGTGCTGCCGATCGTACAATTGCTGTAGTTGATGCACTCGGAAATACAGTTGCAACTGGCTCCTTCAACATTCCCGACGGAGAATCTGTAGTGTCTCTTAACTTCTTCATTCCGGCTGGAAATGGTTATGGCATGCGCTTGGTTGGAAACAACCCTCTCTTGTGGCGCGATAAAGACCTAACTACCCCATTCAATTATCCGTTTAGCATAGGCGATTTGGTAACCATTACCAATACCAACGTAGGCGGTGGAGATTCTGACAATTACTACTACTATTTCTATGATTGGAACGTACAAGCCCCAGATTTTACCTGTGCAAGCGATCGTATCGAAGTGCAAGCAATCGTATTGGGAATTGAAGAAATGATTGGGTTGACAGACATGCAGCTGTTTCCAAATCCAGCGAGCACCGATTTCACCATTTCATACACAAGCATGGTGAATTCAACCATGAGCATCCAATTGGTAGATCAAACGGGAAGAATTGTTCTCGGCCAACAACTGAATAGTGTAACGGGTTCCAACACTCACCGGTTGAATGTTTCTGATCTTGCTGCAGGGGTGTATCAATTGCAACTCATGCGTGGCAACCAAATTTCGACAAGTAAGATTGTAATCGAATAAAAGAATAGTTCATTCATTTGAACAAGGGCCACCAAGAGGTGGCCCTTTTTTTGTGCGCTGAACAGAGAAAAGATCGCGCAGAGGTGGAACCCTTTTGGTTCTGCATTCTTGTCTCTTAAATGACCGTTACCGTTGATTTTGCCTGATGCGCACTTCCGTGGCACCATACCCATAATGCGAATAAGGCGCATCCATGAACTCACAATTCGGATAATACTGATGCAGCATCTTGCGGATCTCGGCTCGAAGCACGCCTTGTCCTATTCCATGTATATAAACAACACGCGGAATCTTTTTTAACTCTGCCATTCGAAGAGTTCTTTCAAAATGTTCAAGTTGCACAGCAATGATTTCACTGTTCGACATGCGGGCATGCGTATCTAACAGCTCGTGAATATGAAGGTCGACCTCCATAACTTCCCCCTTGCGCTTGATATTGGCTGATTCCTTGTTCTTGTAAAGCACTTTGAACTCCTCAGCCGCTCGCTTGGCAAAATTGGGGGCGATGTTGCGTTCTACCACGTCTACAATGTCGGGCTGGGTTGTATTGTACTTCTCCTCCTCCTTGCGTCTGTTACCCACTAAGACGAGTTCTTCTTCCCTATGCTCATAGGTAAAACCCTCGCGGTCTTCTACCAATATCCAACCCTTAGAAGGAAACGCCACAATGACGCCCTCCCCAGAGTCGTTAAGAAATTTTACTCGATCACCGCGTTTGAATTCCATGATGCAAAATTAGTGATGAGTGTGGGAATGAAAACGGCAAATGGCGAACGACCAATGAACTCCTTGAGTCATTTGCCATTCGCCATTCAACGATTCTATTTTGATATCTCTTATTCTACAACGATAACACGCATCATCAAACCATCATTGAT
>CAMBPD010000054.1 GCA_945869405.1 Chryseobacterium gleum
ACATCATACCCTGCGGCATCACCGACAAAGCGGTTACGTCGATGCGTCTGGAGCTAGGGAAAACGCTCAACATGGAAGAAGTAAAAACCTCTCTGAAAAAACATTTGGCCGATGTTTTCGAGCTCGAATGGGTTGATCACGGTTGACGCGCATCAACGTGTTTATCGGTTATTTTTGTTGCTACCAAAACTGTTATGGACAAACCACGCATTGGAGTATTAGGAGGAGGCTCATGGGCCACAGCACAGGTAAAACTGGTATGCCAAAACACCGATAAAGTGTATTGGTGGATGCGCAACAAAGAAGCCATCGATCACATCCGTCAGTTTGGTCATAATCCGAATTACATACAGAGCATCGAGTTTGAGAAAGAGCAATTGCACGTTACCGATGACTTGCAAGAGGTAATCGATAACAGCGATTACATCATTGTGGCCATTCCGTCGGCATTCGTTCATGATGCCTTTCAGCAATACAAGCCAACAGGTTTAGAGAATAAAGTTTTGTTCTCTGCGATAAAGGGTGTGATCAATGAGTTTGATTCGATCCCTGCCCGCTACTTCCACAAGCAACTTGGTGTTCCCTATGAGAACATAGGCATTGTTTGTGGTCCGTGTCACGCCGAAGAGGTAGCCCTGGAAAAGCTATCGTATCTTACCATAGGATGCTCTGACATTGCAAAGGCCGATCGCATGGCTGCTATGCTTGGTTGTCGCTTCATTAAAACGAATACCACAGAAGATGTTTTCGGTGCAGAGCTGGCGGCCATTCTGAAAAACGTATATGCCGTTGCGAGCGGAATCTGTCATGGATTAGGCTACGGCGACAACTTTCAGGCAGTGCTCATCAGCAGTGCCATTCGCGAGATGGAGCGCTTCATCGACACAGTTCACGAGATACACCGCGATGTGAAGAGCAGCGCATACCTAGGCGACTTGCTGGTGACGGCTTATTCGCCCTACTCGCGCAACCGAACGTTGGGAACGATGGTCGGCAAGGGGTACAGTGTAAAGTGGGCCACGATTGAAATGAACATGGTCGCAGAAGGCTATTACGCCGCGCGTGGTATTCACGAGATCAACAAGAAATTCAACGCTGACATTCCGATTGCCGACGCCGTGTATCGCATTCTTTACGAGAAAATCTCACCGACGGTGGAGATGCGGATATTGACGGACAAGCTTTCTTAGTGAAATGGTGAAGTGGTGAAAAAGCTACAATGCCATTATTTGTGGACTCGTGGCTAACTGTGTTCATAAACAACCTGGGCGACAATAAGAGCAAGGTGATTCGAGTTTTTAATTTGCTCGAACAATCAGAAAACAATGAAGCTCATTCCTTTCCTTCTTATCCTCTTCGCTAGCCTAAGTCTTGACGCGCAAGTGCAAGAGTTCAAAGACCAACATCCCAACGGTAAAACACGCAGTGAGGGCAACTACGTAAATGGTTTCGAAGAAGGTCTTTGGAAGTATTACTACGAGTCGGGCGAACTGCAGGAAGAGTCGAACTACAAAAAAGGCAATTTGTACGGATCCGTGAAGCGCTATCATACCAACGGCAAACTCATGGTGGAGGGGTACTTCAGTATGAATGTACAAGACAGCATTCAGCGAACATACACCGCTGAAGGCACACTGGTGGAGGAAGGTTATTACACCAAAGGAATCAAATCGGGACAATGGAACTACTTCTTTCCGGCGGGCGATACGATGATGGTAGAAGAGTATCTCAATGGCGAAGAATTGTTGTGGTTGTATTGTGATGCCAACAAGCTGCGCACCATCAACCTTGGCTTCGGATTAATGGAAGAGCGGTTTGATAATGGGAAATTACTTCGAAGTTATTCCTACCAAAACGGGCGCCTCGATGGCCCTTTTGTAGAGCATTACAACGGGGGCTCCGTGCGCATGCGGGGCAACTACAAAGAAGGGTCGGAAGACGGCTTGTGGGAAGAGCTCTACCCGTCTGGCAGTGTAAAACGGCACTCACATTACAACATCGGAGTATTGCACGGACAGTTCATTGAGAAATACCCAAAGGGACAAGTTTCTACAAGTGGGGCCTATACGGAGGGTAAAAAATCGGGTCATTGGATGTGGTATTTGGAAAACGGCACCAAAGACATGGAGGGCGATTTCGAAAACGATTTACAGCAAGGTGAATGGACCTATTACTATGGCAATGGCGAGCGAGAATATTGGGGCCAATACGAGAAAGGGAAGATGACGGGATTTTGGCAATGGCAGTATTGGGATGGGAAAAAGTGGAAGCAGGGGGATATGGTGAATGACCAAAAACACGGCGACTGGAATTATTGGTATGAAAACGCAAAGCCTATGATGCAGGGCAAATTCAACTACGACCGTGAAGAAGGCGAATGGATGTCGTGGTATCCCAACGGATTTGTGCAAGACATTGGAAACTACTCACACGGTCAGATGAGTGGTAAGTGGTCCGGTAACCACCCCAACGGCGTAAAAAATTATGAGGGTCAATGGAGTATTGTAAAAAGCAAAGATGAGTTTGCCCAAACGATGAGTGACCTCTACAAAATCAAAACGGATACTACCGAAAAGGTAAAAATCGGAGATGTAAAAAAGGGCAAATGGACCTACTGGAACGACAAAGGTGGAATAGTGAAGATTGAAACCTACGGCACAGACGGATCGCTCGATGGGTTATATGAGTCCTATAACAATGGACGGCTCGACAGCAAAGGCAGTTACAAGAATGGAAAGCCAGACGGCAAGTGGTCCTATTTTCATCCGCATGGGGCGCCAATGCGCCAATGCAGTTTCAAGGAGGGGAAATTAAACGGTGAGAGCAGTATCTACGACGCGCGCGGACGCATCATTGAAGTGGCCAACTACAAGAACAACAAACTACACGGCACCTACATTAGTTACGATGAGAAAACCGGCAAGGAATTAATGCGTATGGATTACGACAACGGGAAAGCAAAATAAAACTCGCTAGTAATTCGCTAGCCGTTCATCATGCTTTCTATTTCCTCAACCTCAATGGCAAACTGATCAAACATGTCTGTGTTACCATCTGCAGTAATAACGATATTGTTCTCTATGCGAATTCCCAAACTCTCTTCACGGATGTAAATTCCGGGTTCCACCGTAAACACATTGCCAGCTACAACTGGTTGTCTCCAATCGCCCACATCATGCACGTCCAGCCCTAAGAAGTGCGATGTACCATGCATAAAGTACTTTTTATAAGCCGGCCATTCAGAGCTTTGATTCTTCACATCATCCATCGTAATGAGTTTCAAATCGACTAGTTCCTTACTCATCAACTCACCAACGTTCTTGTGATAGTCATGGAGGAACACCCCTGGTTTTAATAATGCCTTGGCACCTTTCATAACGCGCAAAACGGCGTTGTAGACCTCGCGTTGGCGCGGCGAAAACTTTCCGTTTACAGGAATACAGCGCGTCATATCGGCGTTGTAGTTGCCATACTCTGCGCCCACATCCATAAGCAGTAAATCTCCGTCTTTGCAGGGTTTATCATTATCGATATAATGTAACACACACGCACTAAAACCGCTAGCGATAATGGGTGTATATGCAAACCCGCGTGAACCCTTGCGCAGGAACTCATGCATGTATTCCGCTTCGATTTCATACTCCATCACACCGGGCTTCACCATTTTCATCACGCGCTCGTATCCGCCACGAGTGATGTCAATGGCCCGTTGCAACTGATCCGTTTCAACCTTCTCTTTCACAGCGCGTATGCGGTGCATGCAGGGCGCACTGCGTTCAATGCGGTGGTGCGGATAATGCTCGCGAAGCCATTTAGAGAACCGTGCCTCTCTGGTTTCCACTTCTACCGAAGCGCGCGTGTGCTCGTTGCTGTTGAGATAAACACAAGACGCTTCAGCGAGTAGTGTTTTTAAAACGCGATCCAACTCACTTATCCAGTAAATCGTATTCACGCCTGTCTGAGCGCGCGCCTTTTCTTTGGTAAGCTTAGCGCCTTCCCAAATCGCAATGGTGTCATTGGTTTCCTTCAAGAAAAGCACCTCGCGGTGATGTGCATGAAAAGAATCGGGAAACAAAAGGAGAACACTTTCTTCTTGGTCTACGCCAGACAAATAGAAGATATCTGTCGCTTGTTTGAATGCCAGATGACCATCGGCACTTGTAGGGTAAATATCGTTGCTACAGAAAATGGCAAGGCCACTCTTCTGCATGTCGGCGGCGAAACGTTGCCGAGCTCCTGTATAAAACTCAGCGGGGAGTTGTTGGTAGCGCATTGTTAATCGTTAAGTAGAAACCACTTCATTACTTCATCCTCACCAATGTCACGCGATGCTTTCTTGCCTATTACAGCGTGTATATCCTTCGGTGAAATGCCACTGGCTGGGCGTTTCCAGGTAAGGTCATTCATTTCGATTGACTTTCCTGCAGGAATGTTTTTGGCCGCAACTAAACTTCTGCGGGCATTGGCTCGCGCTGGGGCCTCGCTTTCGAGGGCCTTCATTTCGAATGTGCCCATCAACTCAAATGTGCGATACATGCGCTTCTGGAAATGCTTCAAGTCTTCCTTGTCCATGGCATGGTAGTGATCATTGCCCGGAAGTGTTTTATCGTGGGTGAAATGCTTCTCGAGCACAGCTGCTCCGAGCAATGTAGCCACCTCGAGTGTGTGCATATCGTTGGGGAGGGTATGGTCGCTGTAGCCCGGCACAGCGCCTGGGAATAGGCGCATCATATCCTTGATCATTCCGAGGTTTGCGTTCTCATCCATGGTAGGATAATTGAGCACGCAATGCATCAGGCACAACTTATTGCCATGTTTCTCGATTGTTTCTACAGCCTGCATCACCTCCCATTTGAAGGCCGCTCCTGTAGAGAGTATAATTGGTTTTCCAAACGAACATTGATATTCGATGAAGGGCAAGTTGGTTAAATCGCTACTGCTAATTTTAAATACCGCCATGAGGTCGTTCAAGAAGGTTGCACTCTCCACATCGAATGGCGTGCTCATGAACTCTATACCTGCCGTTTCGCAATGGCGTGCGAGTTCCTCGTATTCCTTCTTCCAAAACTTATCGTATTTCTTGAATAACTCGAACTGTGAGCGCGTGGGCTCTTTGGTAATGTCCCAATAGTACGGAGAGTCTTTGCTCGCGATGGTTTCTGCCTTATACGTTTGGAATTTTATGGCTTGAGCGCCGCCTTCAGCCGCCTCTTCAATAAGGCGCTTAGCAAGGTCCATTGAGCCTTCATGATTTACTCCCGCCTCCGCAATTACATAGGGATTGTTCACTATGCGCGGATTGTAATTATTTAAATAGGTAACTAGTTTCATACCACAAAAGTAAGGAGTAATCTTCCCAAGATAGCGCACCGGACAGTCTCAAGGCCACCAACTAAACCGGCGATTCTAGTCTTTCACAAGACGGTGTTCCTACTGCCCACCATCCATGCACGCGCACGGCGGCGACATTACTATTCTGCAATTTGGCAAGCCCGCTTTCAAGCGCTGCTGGGTTTCTCTGCTCATCGCATTATTTAGCACATCCAACACCTTCAGTTGCGGCATCTCTGTGAGGCGCTCTGGGTAGTAGGTAATTGGGTTGTCCCAAATAGCGAGTGTTTCGAGGGAAGTTAGTTGATCTATTTCATCGGGTATGCACTCAACAATATTATCTGCCACATCAAGGATACGAAGGTGTTTCAACCCGAAAATAGTGGGAGGTATTGAATCGATTTCATTGTGCTGAAGCCGCAGACTTTGCAATAGAGGGAGCGCATTGAATCCATCTGGAAGCTCTGAAAGTCTGCATTTGTCCATTCGCAACTCCTGCAAATTATTCAATCGAAAGACATCGTCTGGAATGCTCCCCAGTTTTTGTTTCGATAGGTCGAGACGCAACACCAACTCTGGGGATTTCATAGCCACCACCATCGAAGTATACACCTTGGCGGTATCTAGGTCGGAAGGCGACAACACTTGCGCACGAGCGGACGCGATGCTCAGTACAACGAGTAAAAGGAGCCCTATATGTTTCATTTTTCTACCCATAGCTGTGCATTACTGCAGTCCTCTTGTATAGCGTTGCGCAACTCTTCCAAAGATTCAAACTTCCTTTCCGGGCGCAGATAGTGGAGGAGTTCAACCGTGATGTTTTTGTCGTACAAATCGTTGTCAAAACCGAAGATATGTGTTTCGATGTGAACTTTATCCGTTACTCCAACTGTAGGGCGACGGCCGATATTGGTTACGCCATTAAATATTCCAAACGGTGTGTGCACACGCGACACGTAAACGCCATTGTTCGGAACCAACTTGTGTTCGAAATGAATCCGCAGATTTGCCGTTGGAAAACCCAAGGTTCTGCCGAGTTTTCTGTTGGTTACAACCTCGCCAGACAGTGCGTAAGGCCTGCCCAAAAAGACAGCCGCCTCGTCGACATCTCCGCGCTCGAGTGCAGATCGCACTTTGGTTGAACTCACCTCTAGCTCGTCCACCTCTATGGCGGGTATTTCTTCTACGTGAAACGCAAAGACATCAGAAAGCTCGAGAAGTGCGTTAAAATCGCCTTCCCTATTGCGTCCAAAGCGATGGTCGTGACCCACAACTACCGTATGCGCGTTCACCCCTTTCACCAAAAAATCGCGTACGTAGTCGAATGCGGAAAGCCGAGATAGTTCGAGTGAAAAAGGAACTATTACAAGATGGTTTATCCCTGTTGTTTCCAGTTCCGCCAGCTTCTCTTCGGGTGAGGAGAGCAATGAAACTCGATGATCTTCGGGGTAGAGGACCATGCGAGGGTGTGGGTAAAAAGACAATAAAACCGACTCGCCCTGTACTCGCTTAGCGATCTCAACGATTCTTTGCAACAAAGCCCGGTGTCCGAGGTGCACACCATCGAAGGTGCCTATGGTGACCACAGCATTGCGGAAAATAGGGAGGGTGGAGAATTCGTGGTGTACCTGCACAACAGTAATAAAACAGAAAGCAAAAGTAGTCGAATGGAAAAGTGCAAAAACAAAAAAGGCCCTCTAAGGAGGGCCTTTTCATTTTTTTCACTGGTCGAGATTATCGAGCTACACTCAATTGGCGGCTGAACATCTTCTCGCCGTCTACCACCATATTGAAAATGTAGTTGCCCACTGGGTATTCACTCACATTCAAGTTAAACGTGTTGGCGCCTTGGCTATACTGTCCAATGTTGTCTGTAGCCATCAACCTGCCCTGGATGTCGCGCACTTCGTAAGCGATGTACGAAGCAGCCTTCAAATCGAAACTAACCTGCGTGAAATTGGAGGCTGGGTTTGGGCTTATTGCGAAATCATTGATGAATTGGCCCTCTTCCTCTACGCTCACAAACTCATTCAATACAAGGCGTATCGCAGGAGTAGCATCTGTAAGGAAGCCCACGCCAAAGAACCACAAAAACTCGCCGGCTGTCGTTGTCTCGGCCCAATACCCGGTGCTGAAGTCGGAGTCAATCTCATCGATAGCCTTCACCGCTAATTCTTGCTCAGTTGCAAATTCTGTTTGCAGACCTGCAAAATAAGAAACTCCTTCAGTAAGCTCCACCGGTTCATCAAACGTCAGGTAGATGGGGAACTGTTGCGACGCACCTGAAGGCACATAGAACGGTAATACTTCATATTCGCCGTAAGCCACATACTCTGCATCACTCAAGTTGTAGTCGGTATTACGCGCCAGCAACAAAATGTTGAATGGGCAATAGTCATCTGTTGAGTTATCGAAGCGAATGCTAAGTCCGTGAGCTGTAGAACCCGGGTTAAAACAAGTAAGATAACTTCCGTACCCCGTCGGGTTGTATGGGTCTGCAGCCGTTCCAGCACCGCTGTAAGGAGTCATCTCTGTGTTTATTAGGGGTGCATCATCGTGGCCGTATTCACCATCGGTCACCAAAAACTTCTTCGACTGCGTGTTGTTAATCGGCGTCTCGTCCGTTCCATTATACGTCATCGTTGTGCGCACATAATACTCCCCCACCTCTGAAGGCGCCCAATTGGTTGCCAAATACAGCGTGTCTATTGGATCACCCGGTGTTGGGCTTTCGGCATTTGAAAAGGCAACGACATCTTGCGATACAGTAGCGAGAACAACGGTTTGCGTTGCGTCCAACACGTCAGCCGTGATGGTTGCGTTCTGTGTGATTGTTCCGAGATTTTCGTAGATGGTCCCAATCACCAATCCACCCAACGATGGGTCTATAGCTTGCTCGAGCGCCATACAACGGTATTCGTAATCGGCAAAAATATCCCCGTTAGTCACCTGCTTCACGCTTAGATCATTCTGTATAGGGTTCTCAAATGCACGGATGTCGTCGATACCCCAGAAGTAGTGGGAGTGAGTGGCGTTGCCATTGGGCTGCCATCCGAAACGTACTATCACAAAACCCTGTCCAGCTGCAGCAGCAGAGATATCAACGAAAGTAACCAAGGGGTCTGCAGAGTTATCATTTGCACCCCCGGTAAAGGAGGGAGCCGCATCGTAAACAATCCAGGTAGAACCTCCGTCGTTACTTACTTCCAGCACGAATGGTTTGTCGTCGGCGCAGCAATAGCGAAACGATTGCTGGAACTCGAGAATTACGCTCGGACAAGCGCTGAAATCGATTGGAGCTGAAATCAAGTAGCCGCTTACATCTTCAGCAGGGTTGGTCGCCGAGATCTCGCCGTCTTGGTATAGATCGGCGTCAAAAATTACCCAGCCATTATCGGCAGTAGTTGAAGACAATGGGCCTGCAGTTGTCGAGTAAAACCCAGCTGGGCTGTTGGCATCGGCCATCATCCAAATGGAGTTTCCACCGGTATCTTCAAAAGTCCAGGCACCGTTGGCGCCCTGGCCTGCGAAACCGTTGCTGAAGTCTTCGTTGTATACATCGCGACTGGCGCTCACTTGGTTGCCCGAGAGCAAGAGCGAACCTTCAAAGCGAGAGCGCTCAATCTCTTCTGTGGTAGCTATGCGCGGCTTCTCTGCCGGACGTGGCTGAGCCGTGCTTATTGATTTGTGCTGAGCTAGACCTAAAGTTGAGGCCATCAGCATCATCGACAGTGTAAAAATTTGTTTCATGCAATTATTGGATTTTTCAGCGGTGAATTTAAGGCATTCTATAGATCTACATACAAGCTCACGTGTATGTTCCCTCACACGCGAGGCAACAAAAAAGCCGCCCCAATCGGGGCGGCTTTTATGTTCGGTATTAAAACCAAGCTTATTGAACAGTTACAAGCTGTGTAGTTGACGCATTAGCAGAGTTTACACGCACCGTGTAAACACCATTCGCCAAAGCTGACACATCTACTGTGGTATTCATGTTGAAACGCTTTGACACAACCAAAGCACCTACGCTGTCGAACACTTCAACAGAGAAGTTTTCACGCTGTCCTGTAGCAATCATAAGAATACCGTTAGCAACAGGATTTGGGTAGATGTTCACTCCTTCCAAAGCAGTTACTAAAGCTTCTTCCACAGCCGAAGTTGGGTCGAAGTTCAACTGAATAGCGTATGCGTTACCGTTTGAGTAAACCACACCGTCAGTAGGGAGGTAAATCATGCTAGCAGCACCAGGTTGCGGCACTGTAAGGTCGTCGAGGATACGGATATCGTTGGCGTTGCCATTGCTAAACAAGGCAGCGCTCACGTAGTAACCGTTTGCATCGAGGGTCAATGGATCAACCAATGGGATATTGATGAAACCAGCAGCAACATCAGCTTCAGTAACCGTGTACTGCTCGCTGTATCCAAGAGCATTGTCCACTACATCGCTGAAGATGTCGAGGGTGTCGTGGATTTGGATGAGGATGTCACCACCGGCAACAGTAGTGCTAGCAAGTTCAACGCGCACGCTAATCAAATCAGCTGACTCCTCCAATTGGTAGTAGGTCATAAGCATGATTTCGTCCGCGTTGTCGGTGAAGCTATTTGTTCCCAATGAGGTAAGAACTTCTGTACCTGTTGGGTGAACACCAAGTCCGTCCAATGAGTAGATACCGGTAGCAGCCGTTACTTCGTAGTAACGAGCAGCAGCGTCGTTTGAACCATCACCGTCTGTGGCAGTTTGGTCGCTGGTAACTGTGTAAGTCACGTTGTGAAGACCGAGAGAAGCTGGAGCAGCAACATAATCGTCAACCATCAACGTGTCGCCAGGAAGTAGTTCAGCTTGAGTGTATGTGCTCACTGATCCGTCTATGTCAATGTTTACAGTTATGTTGGTCATTGCCTCATAACCGAGGTTTTTCACCATGCAACCGATGTTCATCTCGGCTGGCACTTGGTTTTCTGGAATACGAGCATATTCCTCGCCTGTTCCTGTTGAAGAAACGTAAGCGTTGAACATTTTAGCATCGTGCTGGTATTGCTCGTAAATCTGCACATCGTCGATGTACCAAGCATAACCCCAGATACCTGTAAATTGGAAACGAACCCAAACCTGCGCTGCACCACCTGCGATTTCGCTGATGTTGAAGCTACGCACAGTTGGGTTACCCGGAGAAACGCTCTGAGTTAGCTCACCGTCTTCCCAAACGCGGTATACGCCAGGCAATCCGCTGATGTCCAATGCAGGATCATCGAGTGTTGGGAATGTACCATCGGTGCTGATGATCATATAGGTTTGCTCGTCGGTGAAACGGCGATACTGAGTTTCGAACTCAACAATAACGTTTGGATATGCCGTCAAATCGATTGGAGAAGCGGTAGTGATGTGAGCTTGCTCATAAGCAACACCAGCAGAGTTGTTGAAGCCATCTGAGTTGTACATCGCATAACCATTTGCAACTGTAGTGCTTACGATAGCGGGGGTACCGTATTGTCCTGCGCTTTCCAAACCAACGCCAATTTCAAAATCTGAGTCAAACGTGCCATCGTGAGCGATGGTCCAGATAGCAGCATTTGAAAAGTCATCTTGCCAGATGATGTCGCGGTTGGCAGAAGCAGCCTCGGCATTGTTGCGGTTTTGAAATTCCTGATACTGCACTTTGCGGGCAGCAGGGGCAATGTTGTTGCTCTGTGCTTGTGCCACTACACAGCTCGCCATAACAAGAGCAAATGAGTAAATTTTCTTCATTGAATTATAATTTTAAAGGTCAATTAATTGGTCGTCAAATATAAAGATTTGACGTCCTCAAAATGATTTTACAAAACAGAAAGCTTCTACCCTACTGAGCAGCGCGCCTTTCCGCCCTGGCAGCCACATGGATGCTAATCTCATAGAGAAGCAAAATAGGAAGTGAAACAAGCAACTGACTGGTTACATCCGGAGGGGTAATGATAGCTGCAACGATGAGGTTGACCACAAATGCATGTTTGCGGTATTTCCGCAAGAAATCAGCAGTAACTAATCCAATGCGGCTCAAGAAATAAACGACTACAGGAAGTTGAAACACCAACCCCGTTCCGAAAACCAACGAGGTTGTGAGCTTTAGGTAAGAGAGAAGCGTTGGTGTATTCTGTACGTCTGCGAATGTATAGTTCCCCAAAAACTGAATGCTTAGGGGGGCGAGCAAGTAATAGCCAAAAAGAACACCGGAGAAAAACAGCAATGACACATAAAACACTACGCCATTCACTGCTTTGGATTCTTTTTGCTTTAGGCCCGGTTTGATAAATCCCCACAATTGCCAAACGATAAAGGGAAACGCCAGAATGATTCCCCCCACCACACAGACCAAGATATCGGCATTCATGTTACCGCTCATGGTGGTGCTCTGAAGCACAAGCTTTGGGGGCTCGAGACACAACTGATCGCCGAGGCCAATGGTATGCGACCAATCGCAGAATGCACGATAGGTAACAAAATCGGCCTTGCGCGGTCCCATAATAATATCGTTAATCACTGTCTCGTGGAAAACCACCACCACCACAATACCTAGCGCTACACCTACGACCGCCCGCCACAATCTGCGACGCAGCTCTTCGAGGTGGTCCAAAAACGACATATCTTTTTGTTCTTCTGCCACGGTTAAAAGATTCCTTCCTTCAGTATATCGTGCAGGTGAATAATGCCTTTGTATTTGCCGTCTTGCAACACAATCAACGTGGTGATGCTGTGGCTCTCCATGAGCTGGAACGCTTCCACTGCAAGAGCGCTTCCTTCGATTGTTTTGGGCGAGTGCCCCATTATTTGCGAAGCCTTCATCTTGGCAATGTCTGCTTTGCCGCCCAGCATGCGACGAATATCTCCGTCTGTAATTACCCCGAGTAATTTGTCTTTATCGATAACAGCCGTTGCGCCCAAGCGCTTGGAGCTTATTTCAACAATAACCTGCTTTATAGGGCTAGAGGGAGCGACCTGTGGGGCCGAGTTCACGCCGAGCAAATCGCTTACGCGCGTGTACAGTTTCTTCCCCAACGCACCACCCGGGTGCACACGTGCGAAATCTTGCGCCGAGAAACCGCGCTGCTCCATGAGCGCCACAGCCAATGCATCGCCCATAGCAAGCTGCAGGGTTGTGCTCACGGTGGGTGCTAAGTTGTTTGGACAAGCCTCTTCCGCCACCGGGGTGTGCAGCACATAGTTTGCGTGCTTGCACAGAAAACTCTTGGTATTGCTGGCCATGGCAATAAGCGGGTGACCCATACTTTTCACCAGTGGCACCAAGACCTTGATTTCAGGCGAGTCGCCACTTTTGGAAATACACAGCACAACATCATTCTTTTGAATTGTACCCAAATCGCCGTGTATCGCATCGGCAGCGTGCATGAACAGAGCTGGCTGCCCAGTGCTGATCATGGTCGCCACAATTTTCTGCGCGATATTTCCACTTTTACCAATGCCGGTGACCACCAATCGCCCTTTGCACCGCAACAACAATTTCACCACCTCTTCGAAACGTGTGTCGATGGCGGCAGCCTGATTCAACAAAGCGTTGCCCTCTAGCTGCAGGGTGCGCATTGCAGATGTTAAAATGGATGATTGTTTTTTGGCCATGGAAGGTATGAAGCGCAAAGATGCATCGAACGGCGGCTTCATTACATCGCTGGAGTTTTTTACTTGCTTTTCTTGCAAAAACACCCCCGAGAGAAAACAATCCCGTGTCGGGCTGCAACTATGTTCTAAATTATCCAAAACACTTATAAAATCAAGTGTTTCGCGCTGTTTAACATATAAAAAAAGATTTTTAGTTTCATTGTTTCAACGCTATATTCGCTTCCCTTTTTTTTAAACCGTTGTTGGTTCGAGCTATTCGATAAGCCATGCTTCCACTTCGGATTTTACGTTCAGACACGAGTAACCTGATTGATGATGCAAACACTAACTGATCTTTCTCCAAAAGAATCGCTTAAGAATTTTTTTGGTTTCAATAATTTCAAGGGCCTCCAAGAGGGCGTGATAAATTCTGTATTGGCAGGTAACGACACGTTTGTAATTATGCCAACAGGAGGCGGCAAGTCACTTTGCTACCAGCTTCCCGCCATCATGTTGGAGGGTACCGCCATCGTAGTATCTCCGCTCATTGCGCTAATGAAAAATCAGGTCGATGCCATTCGAGGGTTCTCTGAAACCGATGGCATCGCGCACTTCATCAACTCTTCGCTGAACAAAACGGAGATCAATCAGGTGAAAAGTGACATCCTCACGGGAAAGTGCAAGATTTTGTATGTGGCTCCGGAGTCGCTGAACAAAGACGAGAATGTAGAATTTTTTCGGGGCGTAAATATTTCCTTCGTGGCCATCGACGAGGCGCATTGCATTTCCGAATGGGGTCATGACTTCCGTCCTGAGTATCGTCGTTTGCGCCCTATCATTGAGCAAATAGCCGACTGCCCTATCATGGCTCTCACGGCAACAGCGACGCCCAAGGTTCAGCAAGACATCCAGAAAAACCTTGGCATGCTCAACGCGAAGTTGTTCAAAGCCTCTTTCAACCGGGGCAACCTCTACTACGAGATACGGGCAAAAGCCAATGTTGGAAAACAGATCATTCAATACATTAAGGCCAACAGCGGCAAGAGCGGCATCATTTACTGTTTAAGCCGCAAGAAAACCGAAGAAACAGCCGAGCTTCTTCGGGTAAATGGGATCAAGGCACTTTCCTATCACGCCGGTATGGACGGAGGACAGCGCAGCAAGGTTCAGGATAAGTTTCTGATGCAAGATGTGGACGTGATATGCGCCACGATTGCCTTCGGCATGGGCATCGACAAGCCCGATGTGCGGTTTGTCATTCACCACGACATTCCGAAAAGTTTGGAGAGCTACTACCAAGAAACCGGTCGCGCCGGTCGCGACGGTGGTGAGGGTGTGTGTGTGGCATTTTATTCTCCGAAAGACATCGAGAAGCTCGAGAAGTTTTTACAGGGAAAACCTGTGGCCGAGCAAGAAATAGGGATGTTGCTATTGCAAGAAGTAATCGCGTATGCCGAGACATCGATGAGCCGCAGACAATATCTGCTGCATTACTTCGGTGAAGAGTGGGATCCCGTGAACGGCGAAGGCGCTGGCATGGACGACAACTCGCGCTCGCCGAAAGAGCAGTTCGATGGCAGCGACTACGTGCAGATGATTTTGGATTGCATCATGGAGTTCAATGAGCTGCACAAGGCAGCGTTCATCTGCAAGGTAATTGCTGGCACGAAAAACTCAGAAGTCACCACCTACAAGGGTAACCTAAGCAAGCACTTTGGCGAAGGCAAAGACCATGATGAGAAATTCTGGAATGCCATCGTGCGTCAAATGTATGTTCGCGGCCTGGTCACGAAAGAAATTGAGACCTACGGCACACTGAAACTTACCGAATCGGGTAAGGCGTTTTTGAAAACACCACAACCATTTATGGTTGTGAAAGAGGTTGAAATAGGCGATACGGACGACGAGGATTTGGTCATTCCAAAACAAGGCGGAGGTGCCGTAGATGAGACGCTCTTCAAAATGCTGAAAGACCTGCGCCAGCGCATCGCCAAGGAGAAGGGTATTCCACCGTATGTCGTGGTGCAAGACCCTGCTATGGAGGAAATGTGCACACAATATCCTATTACACTTGATGAGATTGGACAAATAGGAGGTGTTGGCAAAGGCAAGGCACAAAAGTTTGGACAAGCGTTCATTGAACTCATCAAAGGCTATGTTGACGAAAATGAGATTGAACGTCCGATTGATTTCGTGGTGAAGTCGACCGGCATCAAGAGCGTACAAAAAGTTCAGATCATACAAAACATCGATAAGCGCATACCACTTCCAGACATTGCAAAAGGTCTGGGCAAGACTATGGGCGAGTTGACCCATGAGCTCGAGACCATCGTTTCATCGGGCACTAAGCTCAACATTCAATACTTCATCGACGAAGAGTTGGATGAAGACCAGCAAGGCGAAATCATGGAGTATTTCATGCAGTCCGAAACCGACGAGATCCGCGCCGCTGAGGAGTATTTCGACGGCGACTATGAGGAAGAGCCGTTAAGGTTGATGCGGATTAAGTTCATGTC
>CAMBPD010000055.1 GCA_945869405.1 Chryseobacterium gleum
CCAATCGACACATTGTGGCCAATGATTGTGGCCGCCTTCTGGTATGTGCAATGGATCACCGCACCATCCTGAACATTGACTCTATTTCCCATTACGATGCTGTTCACGTCGCCCCGCACAACGGCATTAAACCAAATGCTACACTCATCGCCCATAACCACATCGCCCAATAACGTGGCGGTTTCTGCGAGGTAACAATCCTTACCCATGCGCGGCTCATGCCCTCGAACTGATTTTATAAGTGCCATTTAGTTATTCGCGTGTAATTGTTGGTTAGTTCAAAACTCCTCGTCTCATATCGGTTAATCTCCGATATTTTGTTCAAACTTAAATCACAATTTCAATGAAAAAAGTAGCTTTCTTTTTAATGAGTGCCGCGGTACTCACTTTCACATCATGTTCTAAAGAGGGTGCCGAAGGCGCTAAGGGCGCAACAGGCCCAGCTGGCGCAACAGGCGCAACAGGTGCTGCTGGCGACGATGCTAACTTCACGGTAAACGCTGTAACTATCCCAGTAGCTGATTGGGCAGGTGGTAACTATGTTGAGTTTCCAGTTGATTTCATCACTGCCGACATCTACGAAGAAGGTATGGCAATCCCTTACATCCAAGATGACTTCGGTTACTGGAACGCAATTCCTTCACAGTGGCACGTTATCACCGGTTTCGGTTATAGCTTCCTTGACACCGACGGCGATGGCACAAGCGAAACAGGTATCGTTGGTTTCGATGCTGTTAACGGCCCTCCTACAGCTGATGTTATTGCTCGCGTGGTAACTATGACTTCTCGCGACTATGAGGTACTTAATGCCAATGGTCAAATCAAGAACTACAACGAGGTAATGACTTTCCTTTCAAAGAAGTAATCGTTCATTCGCTATAAAACAGGGGCTGTCTCACAAAGACAGCCCTTTTTTTATCCCGCCCAATTCTCCCTATCCAAGCTCCGATACTGTATCGCCTCAGCCAAATGGTCACTCGCGATATGCTCGCACTCCGAAAGATCAGCGATGGTTCGAGCGACCTTAAGTATCCTGTCGTAGGCGCGAGCGCTCAGCTTCAATCGCTCCATAGCAGTGGCAAGTAGTCTCTTCCCTGCGTCGTCAATTACACAGTGTTCCTTCAACACTTTGCTGTCCATCTGGGCATTGCAATTCATTCCTTGCTTGCCCTCATAACGCTTCTGCTGAAGAACGCGCGCCGACTTTACACGCTCACGTACCATTTCGCTCGAGTCGCCTGTGCCACGCCCACTCAACTCGCTAAAACTTACCGGGGTCACTTCTATGTGTATATCAATTCGATCCAGCAATGGCCCGCTGACTTTGTTTAAATACTTCTGAACCACCCCCGGGCCACACACACAGTCCTTGTCCGGGTGGTTGTAATAACCACAAGGACATGGATTCATGCTCGCTATCAACATGAAGCTCGCTGGGTACTCAATTGAAAACTTACTTCTCGAAATTGTAATGTGACGATCCTCCAAGGGTTGGCGCATCACCTCAAGCACGCTGCGCTTAAACTCGGGCAACTCATCCAAAAACAACACTCCATTGTGCGCTAGGGAAATTTCTCCAGGTTGCGGAAAACTGCCCCCACCCACAAGAGCCACATCGCTAATCGTATGATGCGGTGAGCGAAATGGGCGGTGTTGAATCAACCCTCCGCTTTGTTTTAACCTTCCCGCCACGCTATGAATCTTTGTGGTCTCTAACGCCTCCTCCAATGATAGCGGTGGCAATACGGTAGGTAAACGCTTCGCTAACATCGTCTTTCCTGCGCCCGGTGGCCCTATCAAAATTACGTTGTGACCTCCTGCTGCTGCAATCTCAAATGCTCGCTTGATATTCTCCTGGCCTTTTACATCCAAAAAATCCACACTACTCGTGAGCTGCTGCTTGGAAAACTCAAGCCTCGCATCAACAATTACTCTCGGTACGTCGATCGTACCTGTAAAAAAACCTATTACCTCACCAATATTGTGCACTCCATACACCTCAAAACCCTCAACAATTCCCGCTTCCTCAGCGTTTACAAAAGGAAGAATTATTCCTTTAAACCCCTCCTTTTGAGCTTGTATGGCAATTGGAAGGGATCCGCGTATCGGCCGTAAACTCCCATCTAAGCTCAGTTCTCCCATAATGATGTAATGCTCTAGTCGTTCAGAGGAAAACGCCCCTGTCGCGGCAAGTAATCCCACGGCCAAAGGCAAATCGTAGGCTGTTCCCTCCTTGCGCAAATCGGCCGGAGCCATGTTGATGGTAATGTTGCGCACCGGTAAGTCGAAGCCGCTGTTCGACAATGCCGCGCGAATGCGTTGTTGCGCTTCCTTGATAGACGAATCAGGCAGGCCTACAATGGCCATTTGTGCTCCTCTATCCACATTTACCTCGATGGTAATGGTGGCTGCGTTTACTCCAAACACAGCACTGCCATACGTTTTAATTAGCATAGCCGAAAAAATTAAGTTCGTGAAAAATTGTCAACCCCGCGGGAAATACCCGCTCTATTGCACTCGATGTTGCTCGATATAATCGATCAGCGCATGAATGACTTTGATATGAATTTCCTGAATACGATCCGCATATTCCATCCACGGCACACGAACCTCAACATCACAACACGAGGACAATGCGCCGCCGTCTTTTCCCGTGAGTGCAACTACACAAATTCCCTTTGACTGTGCCGTTTTTGCTGCCTCTATCACGTTGGCCGAATTCCCACTCGTAGAAATAGCTAAAAGAATATCACCCTTTCTTCCTATACCCTCCACAAATCTTGAAAACACAAATTGAAACCCGTAATCGTTTCCAACGCAACTCATATGTGAGGCATCACTCAGACTGATTGCCGCGATAGGCGAACGGTTGTTTCGATAACGACCCGTTAACTCCTCTGCAAAATGCATTGCATCGCACATGCTTCCACCATTCCCGCAAGACATGATTTTGAAGCCTTGGTCGATTGACGCAGTCATTGCGCGACCAGCGCGCTCAATTGAGCTTAAAAACGACTCGTCTAACATCACCTGCTCCAACAAGCGATGTGCTTGCTCGAAATGTTCGCGTATTGTGTTCATGAGGCGAAAGTACTATGGCGCAAGGCCGCTATCTCATTCCTATACGGAATAACTTATAGGAATTATATTCGACCAAAAATCTACCATGCGCCAGATATTCTTCTTGATGATTTGTACTCTTTGTGTGTTTCAAGAATACACTCACGCACAATGTGACACCTGCACACCCGACTCCTCTTGCATAAGCGCTGATGGGTTTCCCATCATGTGCCCGCTGACGCCACCGGATGCGGTTGTGAACGAATTCTACACAGAAAACATAACGTTTTATCTTCCCTCACAAGTGAATGACCCTGCCTCCGGCGTGAACGCAACGTTGCTCGAAGTCGCGATCAGTTCTGTTTCCGGGCTTCCGTTTGGTTTAGCGTTATCATTCAACGACGACGATGCTGTTTTTCTTCCTTCGTCGGGTGAAAATTTCGGTTGTGCTACCATCTGCGGAACACCGCTAATTCCCGGTATATACCAAGTTCTTATAAACGCTGATGTTCTCATCAATGCGCTTGGCTTTGAAACCAGTCTGCAACAATCTTTTTCAACTTCCATCACCGTGTTGGCGGCAGAAGGACAGACGGGCTCCTTTAGCTTCGACCAAAATGCTGGCTGTGGATCGATAGACGTCAACTTTAGCGCCTCCTTTTCTGCACCCGCACCAGCGCAAACCAGCTATGCGTGGGACTTCGGAAACGGACAAACATCAACCACAGCAAGCCCGCCAACAGTAAGCTACGCCGAGCCTGGCGCCTATTCCGTATGGCTTACAACTACCGTTGCCAGCCTAAGCCTAGAACAAGTGTATGTATCAAACCTCAACGACAACTGGTCGGGTGATGTTGATGATTTCATCAGTACTGCCGACCCTTATTTCCAACTCCTCAACGGCAATGGCAACACAGTGTTCACCTCAGGAACGGTAGACAACACAACCAACACGGTATGGAACCTTACCCCTATCACCCTCGGTGACCCGCCATACTCCATACAATTCTTTGACGATGATGATTTTTCCCAAGATGATGCTTTAGGATCTGTGGGGCTTACCTTGGAACCAGGACAACACTTTTTTGATGCTGGCAATGGAACTACGGGAACATACACGATAGCACTCTTTATCAATACAGAGATTACCGATTCTGCGGTCGTAACCGTTTTTCCTCTTCCCAACGACACGCTTCTAATCACTGGCGATATAGCCACTCTCGTTGAGCCCTCTCCATCTACTACTTTTTGGCTTCAAAACAATTTGCCGGCAACGGGCCTGTCTGGTAGCCTCGCGCAACTCACAGAAAGCGGTGTGTACAGTGTTGAACTAACCAATGCGTTTGGGTGTGCCTCTTCAACCAATGAAGTCGTATACTGCGCTCCTGTTGCGATAGAATATAGCGCGCTAGCTGGTGAGCTTTATGTGGCTGATGAATATGAAAGCTATCAATGGTACTTCAATGGGTTGCCCATTGATGGGGCAACCAACTCTTATCACTTGCTAGAAGGCGCTGGAAACTATGCCGTACAAGTGACCACTAGCTTCGGTTGCGACATCGAAAGCTCGGTTTACGTTGTGGAAAATTCCATTCACGAAACCACTGAGAGATCATTGTTTCTATTTCCAAATCCCGTTTGTGATTTCGTTGCTGTTCGGGGCGCCGGGCCGGGCCAGTGGAAAATTTTTGATGCCGCAGGAAAAATCTGTGATGAGGGCAGCACTCCATCTGCTGAATTCAGCATCAACATTAACGTTTTGCCGCCAGGCGTGTATACACTTAGAACACCAGGTGGCAGCAAAAGTTTCATCAAACTATGAGACAAGCACTCATCAACCGAGACGGCAGTATTTACCGCGACAAACAAGAGTCTCTCGATCATGTAGATTGGCTAGAGCTTAATTCTGCGCACGTGCATGGTATTGAAATCGTGAAGCTCAGTAAATTCAAAGCTGAGTCAACCGCAAACAAAACAGTTTGGTATTCACATCAGGAGAATGTGTACGACTTGTCGCGAAAATTTATTCGTGAGCAAATGATGGGTGTGTGGAGTTATTCAGAGTTTAAATAGTGCGTTCGTTAATTTTCCCGAAACACAAAACCACGGCGCGGTTCTATGCGTTCTAAGCCCTATTTTTGAGGCGAAGCGCATAAAGCGTCCTAGTACTTATGACTAATTCTTCCGGTGAATACAATCAGCTATTATTGAAGCTTGATTTTTTCACTCGTAAATACTATAAAAACCGAATGATACGCGGGGCGCTATATTGCCTTGCGATTATCTTTTTTACCTATCTAGTTGTAGCGCTTGCAGAATATTTTGGTCGATTCAGTATTGCGATGCGCACCTTCTTGTTTTGGTCGTTTGTAAGCGGTGTTCTTGTCGTGTTGGGTAAGTTTTTCTTTCTGCCGCTTGCAAAGATTTTTCGGATGGGGAAAATCATTTCACACGAGCAAGCGGCTCAAATTATCGGTAAACATTTTCCTGATGTTCAAGACAAGCTACTCAATACGCTGCAATTGAAAACAATGGCTGGCGATGGAGATAACTCACTCATTGAGGCCAGTATCCTACAGAAAATGAAAGAGCTTCGGCCGATTCCATTTTCAAGTGCTGTTGATTTTCGTGAAAACCGTAAATACCTTAAATGGGTTTTACCCCCGGTAAGCATTGTTGTAATTCTGCTTTTCGCCGCGCCGAGCATACTCACCAAGCCTACCGAGCGACTGATAAAGCACGGCCAACTTGTGGCGGAAGAAGCGCCTTTTACCATTCGTGTAACAAACGAAAACCTAACCACGCCTGAAAACCGCGATTACACGGTGAACATAGAACTGAGCGGAAACGAAATACCCGAAAAAGTCTATGTGGTCATTGGCTCTCAACAATTCCTGCTAGAAAAAGAATCAACGATAGCGTTTTCTCACACCTTCAAAAACGTTCAAGACGATTTGTCGTTTGGTTTCAGTGCCAACGGCTTCTTCTCTGATCAATACGAGCTTCGCGTAATCCCGGCTCCCCGGTTAATCGACTTTGGTATCAACCTAACGTTTCCCTCTTACTTGAAACGTAGTGCGGAAAGTGTGAAGAACACAGGTGATTTGGTTGTGCCTGAAGGCACGCAAATTCAATGGGAGTTCAACACGCAAAACAACGATCAATTACTCGTGTATTTTGGTGATAGCACCTACACCCTTCCAAGCAACAACGACCGAGCAACCTTTCGCCAAACCGCCACTCAATCGGCCGGCTACGCTATTCAGACCTCCAACAGCTACATCCCTTTTGGCGACAGTCTAAGCTACCGTATTCAAGTTGTTCCCGACTTACATCCATCGATTTCCATGCAAGAGGAAAAAGACAGCGCGTCGTTCAAGTGGATGTATTTCACCGGTGAAGTAAAAGACGATTATGGTTTTCGTCGCCTTACCTTTAATTATCACCTCAGCCAGCGCGATGGGGCTAGCATAGACAACCCGATGCGCTCCATCGACCTGCCCATCAACCAAGAAACCACAGGCGATGTGTTCTTCCACTCTTGGAACCTCGGGGAACTTGGGATAATGCCAGGAGATGTGTTTACGTATTACTTCGAAGTATGGGACAACGACGGCTTCCGCGGCTCGAAATCAGCAACTACCGGAGAGCGTGAATACGTGGTTCCGAGTGAAAAGGAAATGGAAGAAAACATCGAACAAAAAAACGAAGACATTAAGGATAAATTAGAGGAAAGCATCAAGGAAGCAAAAGACCTCGAGAAGCAGCTTGAGGAGCTACAGCGCCAATTACTCGATAAAAAAGAGATGAACTGGCAAGACAAGAAAAAACTTGAAGACCTTATGAAGCGACAACAAGAGCTTCAAAAACAAGTTGAAGACATTCAGCAACAAAACAAAGAGAAAAACAAGCAGGAGAACGAATTCAAACAACCCAACGAAAAGTTGCAAGAAAAGCAAAAGCAACTCGAAGAACTTATGGAGCAGGTGATGACACCAGAGCTTCAAAAGCTAATGGACGAAATGCAGCGGCTCATGGAGGAGCTCAACAAAGAGGAGATTCAAAAAGAGTTAGACAAAATGGACCTCAACAATGAAGATCTTGAGAAGGAGTTAGATCGTGCGTTGGAACAATTCAAACAGCTAGAGTTCGAGCAGAAGATGGAAAAAACCATCGATAAATTGGAGAAGCTCGCAGAGGAGCAAGAGAAGCTGGCGAATGAAAGCGAGCAAAAGGAGTCGAAAAACGATGAGTTAAAATCGAAACAAGACTCACTCAATAAGGCCTTCGAAGAACTTCAAAAAGAAATGGAGGAACTCGAAAAGCTCAATGAAGAATTGGAGAATCCAAACGGAATGCCTGATACCGAAGAGCAAGAAAAAGAAATAGAAGAAGAGCAAAAAAAGAGTAGTGAAGAGCTGAGTAAGAGTAAAAAGAGCAGTGCATCTAAGTCGCAAAAAAGCGCCGCCAAGAAAATGAAGGATATGGCCAATCAAATGGATATGGCCATGAACGCACAAGAACAAGAGCAGCAAGAAGAAGACATGGGAGCGCTTCGGGCATTGCTAGAAAACATCATCACGCTTAGCTTCGATCAAGAAACACTCATGGGCAATTTCAATTCCATAGATCCCAAAGACCCGAATTACAACAAGCTAGGGCAAACGCAACGGAAATTGAAAGATGATGCGAAAATGGTTGAGGACTCTTTATTCGCATTGAGCAAGAGAGTGCCGCAAGTAAGCGCTGCTGTTAACCGCGAAATCAACCTTGTCAATGAAAACATGGAGAAGGCCCTTGTGTCTATCCCCGACCGAAGAACACCAGAGGTTACATCTTCACAGCAATACGTCATGACGAGTTTCAACAATCTAGCGCTGATGCTAGACGAGGCGTTGAAGCAAATGCAACAACAATCCGCAAACAGCAAACCGGGTAGCGGAAGTTGCAATAAACCCGGAGGTAGCGGAAGCAAACCAAAACCTAGTGCTGGACAAATCAAAAAAATGCAGGAGGGTTTGTCGAAGCAATTAGACGAGATGAAAAAACAGGGAAAGAATCAAGGTAAGAGTGGGGAAAGCGGCCAACAACAGAGCAAACAACTTGCAGAAATGGCGGCCATGCAAGCAGCAATTCGCAAAGCCGTAGAAGAAAAAGCAGCCGAACTCAACCAAGACGGAAGTGGCAACGGGAATGAACTGAAGCAAATCGCCAAAGAAATGGAGCAACTTCAAAAAGACATTGTCAATAATCAAGTCAACGAAGAGACCACCCGACGCCAGCGCGATATTGAAATTCGTTTACTCAAAGCAGAAGAGGCAGAGCGCACTAGGGACCGCGACAATGAACGCAAAAGCAATGAAGCGCAAGACTATCCCGTGTCGAACCCCATGAAATACGAGGAGTACATGCGTAAAAAACAACAAGAAACAGAGTTGTTGAAAACTGTTCCCCCCACGCTCAAGCCTTATTACAAGGAAAAGGTAAATTCGTATTTCATTAAATTAGGCGACCAATAAATCGATATGGCATCCGTAAACCGCACCCTACAATTTCCCTCCGTAATGGAGAACATCCACATTGCTGAGCAACTCATCGATGATGTGTGTGCAGAGTTTCACGTGAAAGAAGACTACTATGGTGAGCTTCTAATCGCGATGACCGAGGCTGTGAACAATGCAATCGTTCATGGCAACAAACTGAATCCGTCCAAAATGGTGACCATTCACTTTACGGTTGTAGAGAATAATTTGCGGTTCACGATAGAAGACGAGGGCGCAGGCTTTGATTACAGCAACCTGCCAGATCCTACTGCACCAGAAAACATTGAAAAGCCTCATGGCAGAGGAGTTTTTCTCATGAAACAACTTTCAGATAATTGTTCTTTTGAAGATAACGGCCGCGTTATTGTGCTTGATTTCGCAGTGCTTGAAAACGCCGCCGTTTAGCCGTTAGCCAACCGCCAGCACCGGAATACCTTGCTCGTTTGTTAGCAATTGTTCCTTGTCTGATTTCATCATCAAAAAACCAGTGTCTGCAACATCAGACAGAGTTGCTATAAGGCCTATCCCGTTTTTAACGGCATAATCCAGTGTCTGACGAGCAAAGCCCAGGGAATGATTATTCGGGGCCTCCTTCACTTGACTGTAGCTTATACCCTTTGCTTTAAACGCTTTTTTTGCCGCTTCAAAAGTCGTTTCAATCTCCGACTCGGTGTCACCAGCATACTTGTCTATTTCGTAGAAAACCACCTCACTATCACATTCCGCGGCTATAGTCATTACTTGATGAATCAACAACTTGGCAGCCTTGCTGTGCGTGGCCGGAAAAAGAATCTTGCGAAATCCTTGCTCATTAATCTCACTGTTTTCCTGAACAACCAAAAAGGTTTTTTCCATTGACTGAACTAAACTCAACACGCGGGCACCAAATAAATGTTGGGCAAGCCCTTTCACTCCATGCGTGCAGAGAACAATCAACTCTGGGTTAATTGTTTCCAAACCCTCCCTAAGCGCGGTCAACAAACGCCCGTCTGCTATATGCGCGGTAGTGGGAATTGAAACGCCTAATTCAGCCGTTGCAAAGGCGCTCAACCTTTCATACTCCGCCTCGTTTATGTCTTCCGATGTTACATTTAGTACATGCACGCTCGAGCCTGCCAATTCAGCCAATATACGTGTCTGGCTTAATGCCTTTTTGCACCCGTCGGTATAATCAACTAAAACAGCTATTGTATTCATAGGCGGTGAAATTAATACATGAACGATCTGGTCATGTAGCTCAACCACCGCAATTAGTCATTTTTACCCAAAACGCCCCTCAATTTCTTGAGAATGATCTGCTAAAGTCGAGTGAAACGTATTTTCGCGGCTCTATGGCCATCATCTTCCACTCAATTGACTCTACACCTGTCAAACTTCCTAAAGCGGCTTTAAAGCGCTGGATAAACACCTGCGTAGAAGTGGAAAAACACACTATCGGCACCATCAACATCATTTTTTGCTCTGACGAGTATCTCCTGGCTATTAATCTAGAGCATCTTCAACACGATTCCCTTACGGATATCATCACGTTCGATTATACCACGGGCACTCGCATATCTGGCGACTTGTATGTGAGCATTGAGCGGCTCCGAGAGAACGCGATTAAATTTGGTGTTTCCCTTCAGGAAGAAACCTATCGTGTTGTTATTCATGGTGTTATGCATCTTTGTGGTTATAAAGACAAGACAAAAAAAGACTCGGCAACTATGCGCAAGCAAGAAGAAAAATGCCTCCTTAAACTACGTGAATGCCTCGGGCTTTCGAGTTTCACGTGAAACTATTTTTATGGAAAAAACTTATGATATTATTGTGATCGGAGCGGGTCACGCTGGGAACGAAGCTGCAGCGGCTGCAGCTAATCTCGGTGCTCGTACTTTGCTGATTACCATGGACATGAACAAGATTGGGCAGATGAGTTGCAACCCCGCAATGGGTGGTATTGCCAAGGGTCAAATCGTCCGTGAAATTGATGCATTGGGCGGGTACTCGGGTGTTGTGTCCGACCGCTCCGCCATTCAGTTCCGTATGCTCAATAAATCGAAGGGTCCAGCCATGTGGAGCCCGCGCACCCAAAACGACCGGATGCGATTTGCCGAAGAATGGCGGAACATGCTTGAATCCACGCCACTCGTTGATTTTTGGCAAGATATGGTGCGAGAACTCGTGATTGAACACGGCAAAGTCACCGGGGTCATAACCGGCATTGGTGTACAATTCAATTGCCGATCTGTTATTGTCACCAGCGGCACATTCCTTAACGGCATCATACACATCGGTGAGAAACAATTTGGGGGCGGCAGAATGGGCGAAAAGCACGCAGAAGGCCTGACTGAACAACTCAATAGCATAGGCCTACGCAGTGGGCGAATGAAGACAGGAACACCCCCTCGAATAGACGGACGCTCATTAGATGACAGCAAAATGGCAGAACAGCCTGGTGATGAATACCCTAGCAAATTTAGCTTCCTACCCACCTCACAACCACTCACTACCCAGCGGAGCTGTTGGATAACCTATACCAATCAAACCGTTCACGATGTGCTTGCGACAGGATTCGAAAAAAGCCCAATGTTCACGGGGCGAATACAAGGAATTGGCCCTCGCTATTGCCCTTCCATTGAAGATAAAATTACCCGTTTCGCCGATAAGGATAGTCATCAGATTTTTGTAGAACCAGAGGGGTGGAATACGATTGAAATTTATGTCAATGGTTTCTCTACTAGCCTTCCAGAAGATGTTCAATTGCGCGCACTCCGGCATATCGTGGGCTTTGAAAACGCCAAGATGTTTCGACCTGGTTACGCAATCGAGTATGATTACTTTCCGCCAGACCAACTGCTGCATTCACTCGAAAGCAAGGCCTTGCCGGGTTTATTCTTTGCTGGACAAATAAACGGAACCACGGGCTACGAAGAAGCCGCCTGTCAGGGGCTAATGGCGGGCATAAACGCAGCGCATTGGATCCAAAATAAAGAACCATTTACACTCCAACGCGACGAAGCGTATATTGGAGTACTCATCGATGACCTCATCACGAAATCGACCGACGAGCCATACCGCATGTTCACAAGTCGTGCTGAATTTCGCACACTGCTTCGTCAAGACAACGCAGACGAGAGACTCACACCGCTGGCGTCCGCCATTGGTCTCGCCTCGAAAGAACGTCTTTTTCACGTGGAACAAAAACTAGGCGGGAAGAATGCTGTACTAAAACACATCGAAAAACTCTCCATCGAACCCGAAACAGTCAATCCGATCTTGGAAAACCGACTTAGCACGCCATTAACGCAAAAAGTTAAGCTTGGGAGTATACTTGGTAGGCCGGAGCTCCGATTGTCTGATTTTACCCCCTTATATCCATCCGTTCTTGAGCCCCTCGCCAATGCTGGGGAATTGACTCCAGAAATATTGGAACAGGTAGAAATCGAGTTGAAGTATAGCGGATATCTCGCGAAAGAACGTGAAATGGCGCAGAAACTCCTGAGACTTGAGCATATTCGATTTCCCAAAGGATTCGATTACACTAGCGTGATGAACATCAGCACAGAGGCACGACAGAAACTATTCGCCATTCAACCCGAAACACTCGGGCAAGCATCACGCATAAGTGGTGTAAGCCCCGCAGACATCTCCATCCTATTGATGCGTCTAGGGCGGTAAACTGAATCACAAAAAAAGGGACGACAATGTCGTCCCTTTTTTTGTGTAATTCCGTTATCAAAAATCGAACTTAATTCCCTGAGCTAGTGGAAGTTGAGCACTATAATTGATCGTGTTCGTTTGTCGGCGCATGTACGCTCTCCAGCTGTCAGAACCAGATTCACGCCCACCACCGGTTTCCTTTTCCCCACCAAACGCACCGCCAATTTCGGCGCCGCTTGTGCCAATATTCACATTCGCTATTCCACAATCACTTCCCTCTACTGATAGGAAGTATTCCGCATCACGCATGTTGGTTGTCATTATACTACTGCTCAAACCTTGTACTACCCCATTTTGCATGGCAACAGCGTCCGCTAAATCAACATATTTCATAATGTATAAAATCGGCGCAAAGGTCTCGTGCTGCACGATTGGTAACGAGGAGTCTTTTACCTCGATAATACATGGTTTCACATAACAACCACTCTCGAAACCACTGCCAGAGAGTACACCACCCTCAACCAACACCTTACCGCCTTGTTGCTGCGCCGCCTCCATTGAGTCTAAATACATAGCAACAGCAGCTTTGTCGATCAATGGACCAACGTGATTGTTCTGATCCAAAGGATCACCAATCCGTAATTGACCATACGCTTGAATCAGTTTAGAGGTTACCTCATCATAAACACTCTCGTGAATTATCAATCTGCGTGTTGTGGTGCAGCGCTGGCCAGCGGTTCCACACGCGCCAAAAACAGCACCGATTATGGTCATCTTAAGATCGGCATTCGGTGTTACGATTATTGCGTTGTTCCCTCCTAGTTCCAATAGACTCTTACCAAAACGTTCTGCTACTTTCACTCCCACCGCACGACCCATTCTCGTACTTCCTGTGGCTGATATAAGCGGTAACCGCTTGTCTTCCGACATCCAAGTTCCTAAAGTCACATCACCCGACACGATAGATGATATTCCTTCAGGCAAGTCGTTCTCTGCTGCCACCTCATTCCAAATGTGCTGACACGCAATAGAGCACAGCGGAGTTTTTTCACTTCCTTTCCAAATACACACATTTCCGCAAACCCATGCCAGAGCACTATTCCAGCTCCAAACCGCAACAGGAAAATTGAATGCTGATATGATTCCTACAACACCCAAAGGATGCCATTGCTCATACATTCGGTGACCCGGACGCTCACTATGCATGGTGAGGCCATAGAGCTGTCTGGATAAACCAACAGCAAAATCGCATATGTCAATCATCTCCTGGACCTCGCCCAAACCTTCTTGGAGTGACTTCCCCATTTCATAAGAAACCAACTGTCCTAGCTCCTGCTTCTTTGCGCGTAACTTGTCTCCAAACTGCCTTACCATCTCACCTCTTTTCGGGGCGGGCGTCATTCGCCAAGAAGCATACGCTGCTTGGGCGGTTTTGACCACACGCTCATATTCCTGGGCGGTCGTTGTGCTTACGCTTCCAATTAGTTTTCCATCGGCTGGGGAATAGGATTCGATGCTCTTTCCAGCACCAAAAAAATTCTTTCCTGTGCTCGTGCCAAAATTCTCTTTTTTCAGGCCAAGGACCTTCAGTGACTCTTCAATTTTCATGTTGCGAAATTTGACTGCAAAGATAGTTGAGGCACTAAACAAGAGTTAATTTAAAACAATATTTACGCTAATTCCAACACAGCGCACGATCCAGATCGGCCAATGTAATCGGCTCATAATCTTTCACTGTACAATTGCCCTTCGATGTGTTCACCTTCAACACTTGCATGACCGGATTCCCCGCATGGCTATCTATGGCCAACAATCGCACTGTGCGATTCGCTGGTATTCCATGAAACACATAGACGCCCCCTTCTTTTGACCCGCCAACAATTGATTTCTGATCATCAAAAATCATCGAAACAGACGCGCCATCATTGCCGCTTGCGGCCACTTTAAAGTCGACCAGTGGACCGTCTTCTTGCAAAAACCTGTCGCAATTAATCCACCCCAACTCACTGCTTGCGAAGACATAAAAATTCAAGTCTTCAGGGTTAACGCCCGTAAGTTTCTTCTCGTCGTCTGCGTAATCAAATTTCTTCACAAAACTCTCTACGAAGTTCTTGCTGTCACTTCCTTGTTGACGCCCGAACGACAGCACACAAGCGTGGTCTTGATTGTACTCGGGCATGAACTTCTTCATGTCCAGACTAGGCATTGCGGATAGTGTCTCCGCTAAAACTCTATCGTAATTTTCCTGTGCTGTATGCGACACATAGTAGTCCTTGAAGGATCCGTCTTCGTTGATTCGAAAGGTTATTTCGGCGAACATTTTATTTGCACAAAAATCATCGAGCATTGCGGGGTCGGGGTTAAAGTTTGACACAAACCACTGGTTTAGACTCTGCCCATTACTCAACGGCCAATTGAAATAATCCATTTTTTTTATGCGTGTTCCGCAACGAAACTCGCTCTCGCTAATCTGTATGAAGCAATCATTGCGAATAGACCGAGCATTCGACTCGCTCGCTCTCTCCGCTATCGGTTCAGAGGACGGCTCGAGCTTCCAGTCAATCAAGCCATTCTCTTTCCACGCGCCATAAAACAACTCAAAGTCTTCTCTTCTTTCGGTACTCAGTGGAAAGTAAATATTGTATCGTTTGTCGGCCCTCAGAAACACTTCCTTGCCCTTGTGTGATGCGCGCAAATTAATCATGCCCGCCGTTTCCAAACGTCGACCGCCTGCCGTCGTAGTTAGTTTTGCGGCAGCAATTTCATCGAGGTCATAGCACTCTTCCACAACCAACTTCACCTCGCCCGAAACAGTCTTCCCGTTAGCGTCTACAAACGAATCGTTTTGAAAGAAAAGCTGCGTGCCTTTTTTACATTCTAACCTCCCGCCCACGCTATTCTTCAATGTTAAGACGCTTCGTGTGGTTTTTAAGCGTGCCATTTCTTTTGATGTCGTTACGGCTTGTTGTGCTTCGGGGATGTTT
>CAMBPD010000056.1 GCA_945869405.1 Chryseobacterium gleum
GAAATGGATGAGTAATTATGCACTTGTGGCCAACCGTCAGTTCGACTTAATCTCGCAAGGCTTTGTTGCGGGTCAGTCGCCGATTTCGGCAACACCCAATACGGGCGTTGGTTTTGGAGCCTACATTGAAACTGGAATTGAGTTTTGGATAGGAAAGTACTCGTTCGATTTGGGTGTTGGATTCTCTCGCGACAAAGTGATTATCTACACGCTAGAGGAAAACGTAACGAACAAGTGGATACAGGCCACCTTCAATCTCTAATGATCAAGCTTCGGCGCTGAAAATAAGCTCTCCGCTCAGTTTTTTCATGTGAACCGTTTCGATGGTATTTACACTGGATGCACTCCACGGCTGTGCAACCTTCAGGTAATTTTCAGTGAATCCAAACATTAACCCTTCATCTTCGGAGGCTTCCCAAAGTACGTGTTGTGCTGTGTTGCTGAACTGCTCGTAAAAGGCTCGCTTCTTTTTCTCTGAAAGCATGCGCAACTCAGCGGTTCGTCGGTTGCGTTTTTCTTGCGGAACAACCTCGGTAATTCGCAACGCTGTTGTGTTGTCTCGCTCGCTATAGGTGAATACGTGAAGGTAGGAGATGGGTAAATCGAGTAAAAAGCTGCGTGTTTCCTCAAAGAGTTCTTGGGTTTCACCGGGAAAGCCTGTTATCACATCAACACCAATGCAGGCATGGGGCATTGCTTGAATGATTCGCGCTACGCGCTCTTTGTACAAATCTGTTCGATAGCGTCTTCGCATGGCGCGCAAAATTTCATCGGATCCGCTCTGTAACGGAATGTGAAAATGGGGCATAAACTTGTGCGATGCGGCTACAAAATCAATGATTTCGTTGGTGAGTAAATTGGGTTCTATCGAGGAAATTCTGAAGCGTTGCACGCCTTCAAGAAGGTCAAGTTGTTGGATAAGTGTGAGAAGGTTGTGTTCGGAGCCTATTCCATAATCACCAATATTGACTCCCGTGAGTACGATCTCTTTTGCTCCTGCTGCAATGGCATTCTTGGCTTGTTGAAGAGTTTCTTCAAGTGAGGCACTGCGGCTTCTCCCACGAGCCAGCGGAATGGTGCAGAAAGCACAAAAGTAGTTGCAACCATCTTGCACTTTCAAAAAGGTGCGTGTGCGGTCGCCGGCAGAAAATGAAGGAATGAATTCTTTCACATCCTTAATTTCTCCCACATGAATGACGGTTGCACGCTCGGCTTCCAGCTTTTGCACATGGTCGACTAGATTGAATTTCTGACCAGCTCCCAGTACCAAGCGAACCCCCGGTATGGCGGCTATTTCAGACGGTTTTAGCTGAGCATAGCATCCGACTACGGCAACGAAAACATTTGGGTTGGAACGTATTGCGCGACTTACAATGTTGCGGCATTTTTTATCGGCCTGCTCCGTTACACTGCAGGTGTTTATGACGACAACATCCGGAGTATCTTCCATTTCTACACGCGAATAGCCGGCCTCAGCGAATTGGCGTCCAAGCGTGGACGTCTCTGAAAAATTCAGTTTACATCCTAAGGTGTGAAAGGCAATTCGACCGACGTTTGACATATTAATTCAGGGGGAAAATGTTCATATTAATTAAGTGTGGATTTGCCGAACTGAATTTATTTTTACTGCAAACTAGCAAGGCCGCACTAATGAGCTACAAATTTAAACTGATCTTGTTTCTAACAGCCCTTTTGCCTGCCATGTCGTGGGCTCAGGGGCCATGCGAATTCAATGTTGAGTTGCCATCTATTTACATATGTTATAATGTAAATGGTTTCTACTTACCCATTCTCAGTCAGCCTACAGGTTCATATTCCGGTGAGTTTGTTTCCCCCGACGGGTTTTATGATGCCTTGGCTTCAGGGCCAGGTGAACGATTTGTGATATACACCGCAGATCCTGACGTATGTATAGGATCAGATACGGTGAATTTTTTCGTTATGGATATTGGCTTCATGGAGTTCGAGGGTATCACAAGTATTTGTGCAGGAGATTCTACCACGATTAACGCTCCCAACGCCGTGGAGTACGATTGGGGAACGGGCGATCGAATCAACGCATATACTTTTTCCCCCGATTCAACAACTACTTACACTGTTATTGGAACCGACAACACGGGGTGCCCCAATTCTGCGGAGCTCACTATTACTGTTTTCCAGTTTGGAGCCGACCTCGCTATCTCTGGGCCATCGTATGTGTGCTATGGAGATTCTGCCACCTACGAGGTGATCGGCGCTTCAACGTTGCTTTGGAGTGATGGGACGACCACTCGTGGCTTTACCATGGAGATGCTACAGGACACTGCCTTTTCAGTGTATGTCGGCGATAATCCCGCCTGCGATACAACCCTTGAACTTTCTGTGGATGTAGCCGATGAAATATTTTTTGACTATGAATATACCAATGACCTGTGTTACGGCGAGTTGTTTGAGATATTCATCACAGGTGGAAACGCATCGTATTACAAGTTTGCGGGTCAGAATTTTATAGACTACGCCACCTATTTTTTGGAAGACGATTCACTTCTCACACTTGATGCCTACAACGATTCTGGTTGCGTACGCACGCGTCAAATACAGATTGTAGTAGGTGAATATCCCGTATTGGATATTTCCGCACCCGAACAGTTATGCCAAGAGCTTCCCCTGCTTATCACCGTTTCAGGAGCTCCGGTTATTGAATGGCTCGATTTGAACACAGGAGATTTGGTGGCGCTTACAGGAGAGAACGAATACAGTGTTCTTGCCAGCGATTCTATTCGGTTTCAGATCTCGGGTGCAAGCGAACTAAATTGCGTGACTACCGCATTGATCGAGGTGCCTATCTATCCTGCTCCCGATGTTCGCATAGACTCCTTGACTGCTTTTTGTTTCGAGCGCGAGGCGACTGTTATTGTTTCTGGGGCCGACTACTATGTTTGGAATGGCTTGAATACCACGCCCATACTGTCGTTTCCGGCCGTGAACGATACTGTTTTCACGGTGCTTGGTTCAACGATTTACGGTTGTTTTCGGTACGATACGCTTGAGATCACTGTACACGAAAACCCGGTTATTTCGTTGACGGGAGAAAGCTACATTTGCGAATTAGACACTGCCACGTTGGTGGGCTCAGGGGCTAGTCAATACTTCTGGGCAGGTCAGCTAGGTTCAGACACCTTGTACTCTACACCTTCGCTGGATACATTGGTTGAGCTTATCGGGAAGAACATTTTTGGCTGCGCCGATACGGCAGTGTTCTTCGTTGACGTTGATCCGGCACCCACCATTACGTTCATCGGTGACGCCAATTTATGTGTGGGCGATTCCGTGTCATTGCAAGTACAAACCGATGGGCTTGTGTTTCAGTGGTTGGGTGGATCTTCTCAATCGATCATTCCTGTTGACCCAGCCAATGACACAACGTATACAGTAACGGCCATCGGGGCAAACAACTGTCCGCGTACCTCGAGTTTTGTGGTAATGGTGTATGATTATCCGCTCGTGCAGGTTGATGGTAACACAACGATTTGCTTTGGAGATACCTTGGTGTTGACTGCTTCAGGGGCCATAGACTATTTTTGGAACAATGGACTGACAGGTGATAGCATATACTATGTTCCTGTGGCTTCGGGTATTTTGCGTGTAGATGGGAACAGCAACGACTGTGTGACACAGGAAGTGTTGACGATAACAGTGAATGAGACACCTTCTGTTCAGTTTGCCTTCAACGCAGATACACTTTGCACAAGCGGCTCAGGGGTAAGTTGGATAGCTAGCCCGGCCGGTGGGGCGCTCGTTGGAGATGGAATTGTAAACAATTGGTTTGCGCTCACTGCTGCAGTAGATGGTGTGAATACGGTAAGCTACACTTTCACAAACGCGTCGAATTGCTCGGCTACTGCGACAGATGCGATTGTGGTAGAAACGTGTATTGGATTGGAAGCACTTGAGCAAGCGTTGCCAGCGTTTTATCCGAACCCGTTTAGCGATGAGCTTTACTTTTCAGTACCGGGCGAATCTGTGCCGTATGAAATCTACAATTCAATCGGACAGATGATGGCGTCGGGCCTCACGCAGCGAAATGCACGTGTCAATACCCAAACTTGGGAGGCAGGTACGTATGTTGTCCGTGTGAAGGGAGGTTTAACCCCCGCAACTCAGCGCGTTGTAAAACTTTAATCTTAGTTCTGAAGC
This sequence comes from Chryseobacterium gleum, assembly GCA_945869405.1. Taxonomy (GTDB): domain Bacteria; phylum Bacteroidota; class Bacteroidia; order Flavobacteriales_D; family Sanyastnellaceae; genus JAIBBG01. The sequence goes on from CAMBPD010000056.1 coordinate 4,177, forward strand.
TTAAACCATTTGAGTGAAAGACTCACTTTGTCTTTCAAGTTTTTGCGGTCCACGATGAAATCGAGAAAGCCGTGCTCCAAAACGAATTCAGCACTTTGAAAGCCTGTTGGAAGATCCTTTCCGATGGTTTCCTTCACTAAGCGTGGGCCGGCAAAACCGATAAGAGCTTTGGGTTCTGCAATGTTTATGTCACCAAGCATCGCAAAAGACGCTGTTACCCCACCCGTTGTGGGATCGGTAAGGAAAGAAACATATGGCAATCGAGCATCAGCCAGTTGAGTGAGCTTTGCTGAGGTTTTGGCCATTTGCATAAGCGACAAGCCTGCTTCCATCATTCGAGCACCGCCCGATTTCGAAATGCAGATGAACGGACAATTCGATCGGATGGCCTCATCCACTCCAAGGGCGAATTTCTCTCCAACCACTGAGCCCATTGACCCACCAATAAAGGCGAAATCCATACAGGCAATCACAGCTTCCTCGCCATTTATTTTGCCACGACCAACGCGAATCGCATCTTTCAATCCTGTTTTTACGATAGAAGTTTTAATACGGTCTTTGTATGGCTTTTTATCAATGAATTGCAAGGGGTCGGCACTTGTCATGTTTGGAGCAATCTCAGAGAACTCACTCTCATCGAAGAGAACGCTGAAATACTGCAATGAACTGATTTTTTCGTGGTAGCCGCATTTGTCGCATACCCAGTTGTGTTCCGCGTGCTCTTCGCTCGTGTGCACGCTGCGGCATTCAGGACACTTGTACCAAAGACCTTCAGGGATTTCCTTTTTTTCTTTGTACTTGGTAGTTATACCCTGCATTTTTCGTGTAAACCAGCTCATAATTCAGCAATTATTTGGGTGCAAATATGAATGAAAAACAACATTATCGTACCAAATAGATGGCTCCCGTACGCACCTCTTTGCTGCCTTCGAAGGGGGTTACCTCAATTCGATAGTTGTATATATCGTCGCCGACGCGATCGCTTGGTTGCCAGGAGGCATTCATATCGGTGGAGTGAAAGACGGCGTCACCAAAACGATTGTATATGGTAGTATCGATTTGTTTGATGTTGTATCCGCTCACGGTCCATGTTTCGTTGAAGGTGTCTTCGTTGGGTGTAAAGCAGCTGGGCACATACAATTGCCAACTGCAAGGGTAATTGGTAATCAAGATTTCGTCGGTTGCCACACCGCAGCTATTGCGCACTTCAACTTCGTAAAGGCCACTGCCGGCGGTTGTTATGGTCGCTGTTGTGTCGCCTGTAGACCATGCATAGGTGGCGTTTGCGTTGAACGTACTTAGTAGTAATGGATAATCTTCACAGAAAGTGGTGTCAGCACCTAATAGTGCCATGGGTTGTGGAAGTGAAACAATCGTTAACGTGTCGTAGCTCACACACGCCCCGTTGGTTACCTCGATGGTGAAGATGCCCGGTAGGTTTGTATCTAGTTGGGTGCCTACAAGCCCAGTACTCCAAGCGCCCGGATAGTCCGAGAGAATGGTCGCGCTTGTTCCTTCACAAAGTGTGGTGTCTGAGGGCAATTGCGCTTCCCAGAGAGTATATAATTCAATGTTCACGGTGTCGGTAGCGGAGCAGTTTTGATCTGAAAAGCTGAAATAGTAAGCCCCACTATTTTCAATGGTAATGGGGTTCTCCGATGGGCCATTTATGCCATTCCATGTTCCGTCTACGGCAGCGCTCACAATGAGTGGACTGGTCGTGCAATGCTCTATTGTTTCTGGCAAGTTGGTTGGTGTAAGTGTGTAGGGAAGCACAGCGATTGTGTCGTTCTCTGTGCACTGACCGATAGTGGTGCTCACGGTATAACTGCCGGGTGCGGCCCAGAGCAGGGGCGTGGTGGTGGTGTTCGACCAAAGAATTGTATCCCACACATCGCCGCAGTCGAGAAGCACGCTGTCAGTGGGGCAGATCATTTGGTCATTGCCCAAATCAAGCGGGAACATGGAGAGAACGGTTATGGTAACGGAATCGGAGGCGATGCATCCTACGTTTGCAGAATCGCGAGTTACATGCAGCGTGTATTCTACGGGTAACCCGGAGGTGTTGCTTGCTTGAAAGAATGGGTTTCCAATTTGATTTGAGGAGAGTTCATCTTCCTCGTTCCATAGGTACGAATAGTTGTTGATGGGCAACGTGCCCAAGCCTAGCAGGTCTTGGCTGCAAATGACAGTATCGTTGCCTGCAAACGGAGCTTGCGAAAGTTGAATTGGTTCGCATGCGGTAAGAGAAATATCGTCTAAGCCGAAGTCGTTGCCTCCTGTTTGCGATTGAAAATCGAAAATGCATACATCGAGGATACTTGTTGTATCGCTAAACCAAGTTGTTGAGAGTGAGCTCCACCCACCTTGTGCGATTAGGGAGTCAGCGGCGACGCTCCCATTGAAAGAAGGACGCAATACTGCAAGAGGATGCGGATTGTTGTTGTTTGCAACATCCCGTGCCCAAAAGGTAAAGGTGTAAAGCGTCTGCGGCAATACGCCTATCGATTGACACCAAACGGCAACTCCGGCTTCTCCGGGTGCATTGGCAATAAAGAAATCTCCTGAAGGCGGGTTGGTATGGTCTGTTCCGCTGAAACCGCTATGAAAAAGTGTTGCGTTATTGCCTATCGCAAAGCTGTTCTCGGGGCACAAGGTGCACACAAATGGAAAGAAGGTGACGTAGTCGAGAGAGCTGTTGAATCCGGTGGTACCGTTTTCAAAGCTACCGTTGATTATTCGGTCGTTTAAAGATTGACAGGCTTCGCACTGCGAATGCAATACTTCGCCGATGAACAGGGCAGCAAAAAGTAGTAGCGCAATCTTATACATCGACACTACGTGATGTTTGTTCTTCGGAAACCATCTGTTCCAAGTTGCGCATATTGATGACAGGGTTGGCATACATCTGCAGCAGTATTTCGCGAGCGGTGCTGTTGAAGTTTTCAGCAGGTAGCAATAGTTTTTTTCGCGAAAGCGATAGTCGCAACACATGGCCTCTTACATAATTCGTGAAGGCGATTCGTTGTATGTTTGAGTAGCGATCTTTGTATTCACGCGTGCCATGAAGGAGGTCGTAAGCAATGTAGTTGTTGGGCCACAAATAATAAATTCGATGCATTTCATCGTCGATGGCTTCACTTAAGATTCTGAACTTTTCGTTCTTGTTCAAAATGTGGCGCATCTTTTCGTAGGCGGCATCCAGTGGCTTCCCTACACAGATATTAACTTTCCCTTTGTGTCCGGTAAGTCCGGTGACCATCGAAAGGAAATCTTCTCCAGGTTTTTTTTCATATTTACCGAACTGCTTGATGTGCATCAGCTCGTTTGTTTTGAGTAGGTCACAGGGGTCAAATTCATAACTCACACACATGGGACGCAGATTGAGTTCCTGAAGGCTTTCCTCTGGGAGCTGTGTGGAGCTCAGGGTAATCATTTTCAGCAAGCCGGTAGCGGTTCGGTCGTCGCCGTCTTTGCTGCGTCCCTCGCGATGCGCTATCCAAATGGAAGTCTTTTTCGCGGTAATGGTGTGGCGGATGTAATTACTCATGCGCATCGAGTAATAGAACATTTCTTTGGCATTGACATCGCGGCTCACAATGAAGTTCTTGTTGCAACGTACAATGTCGCGCACCAATTGCATCTTCAAGAGGTTATCACCGATGGCTATTTCTGTGGTTGGCAAACCCCGCTCAATAAGGCTTACGTTGAGCAAGGCGCTATCGAGAATAATGTCGCGGTGGTTAGAGATAAATAGGTAGGCTTTGTCTTGCCCAATGTCAGACTCATTGGTAAGGGTAACGCCACTAGTGGTCATTTGGGTAATGACTTTCACTGCCGGGGCACTTATCTCTTCTTGGAACTGTTGCACGCTTCGCACGTCACGAAACATGTCTAAAATCTCTGTTTTACGGAGACCGGGATAGACCCATTTCATCATCTTGATGAGCAGCGGTTCCTGCACCATGCGTTCAATGGCCTCCCGCAATTCAGCGTCGGTATACGGACGCATTTCATGAAAGTCGTTTACATCGATGGAAGCTTCGGTCATGCTGCGAAAGTAATGGGCAACTACCGAATTTGGATGCCTGAGTATGATCCTGTTTACTTGCCCCAAGAAGGGCACGGTGGGGGAGGCGCTCCCCCGAAATGGCGTTTGTAGCTTTCCCTTTTTGTTTTGGCGCCGCATTTCCAATGCTTGAAAATGGTGTACTTCAGACTGAAGTATATATCTGCGCCATAGATATCTTTTTTAAATAATAATGCACCCAAATCATCGCTACCAATGATCACACTATTCAGTCGCAGGCACAGGCCCACTTGCGGACGTTTGTATTGGTAGAGCGATAGTGGCAAGGAGGCTTCGAAGCGTTTTGTTTCCCAACGGGGAGCTATACCCAAGTATCCCGAGCGTTGCACTCCAAGTTGATTTAACCAAGGCACACCATAGGTAATTGCGCCATACAAGTAGAAATTACTTATCAGATTGAAATCGGCCTGCACTGAAATAGCTGTGGGGAGCAGCATCGTATACTTGGTCATGAAACCATTTTCTTGCACCAATTGAAAGTTGTTGTTGATAAGGCTGTCAATGTCCTCTAGATCATCGGCTTGTGTGCCTTGATAATCTTCCCACATGGTGCTTTGGTTTTGTGAGAAGTCGTTGGTGTAGAATGGTTCTGTGAATTTGATACGTCCCACATCGAGGAGTGAAATTCCAACTCTGTATAAATAATCACCGTCGGTGCATGGTGAATGGGGTGTGTAGTCTTCGGAGTTTTTATGTCGAACCTTGTGCGTGATACCGATGTCGGTTCCCCATCCTTTGCCGTTGACTATTGCCGTTGTCGGGTCGTTGAATCCGTATTGGCCAATGAATTCTTGGGTTTCGATGGAGTTGTTGTCGAGAATGCGGTAGGTCCAAGAGTCAAGTCGAACCCCTGCACCTGCGTATCCGAACAATCGCTTCAACGTCACTGCTCCTTGAGTTATGGAGCGCCCTTCACGTTTCAGGATAGTGCCATAGGTGAGGCCAAGTTCGCCCCACGCTAGTGCATTGGTGCGCACGTTGCGAATGGTGTTCAGCTTGTTTTTCTCGCCGGGTGAGTCGAAGCCATTGTCTGCCCAGTCGTGTGCCTTGGCTGGTATGCCACGCACATCTGCCATCACTCTTGCGGAGGTGCTTATTGCGAAGGCGTGTTGCTTAACAGCGAAGGCTACCGATGGACCGCTTACTTGCACGTCTACGAAGGCAGAGTAGGGTGTGTTCTGCTTACGCAGCGGCACGGTAGTCATGGTGTCGAAGTTGGCAATAGAAAGTTCTTTGCCGTTTAAATAGACGAGGTCATTCTTCGCAAATATGCTGAAGCCTCCAAGCTGAAAGTCGATGAATGCGCGCGAGTCGACTATAGTGGAGGGATTGTTCCAAAGGGTGTTTATCGGAGCACGTGTGCTGCCTGCGATGCCAAGGTTGTCTTGGCTTATCATGCGCGTGCTTAGCAGCGATAGAAGGATTAAAAGGTATGCTCTATTCATTCCAGGTGGAGTGCGTTACTCGTGTTGAACGGAATGAGCATCGATAATGTTCCATAACTGGAAAAAAAAGTTATGACAACTTAATTCTAAAATAGATGGGCGTGTTTCTAGGGACAACACCACTAGAACTTCCCTTGGTTCCAAAGGCGAGGTAAGAGGGCATGTACACCAGCGCTTCATCGCCCATACGCATGAAGCTAAGGGCATAATGTAGACCGTCTACAACCTGTCCGGGCATGCCATAGTTGAGCTGTAATTCGGTAGGTTCATCGAGCTTTTTACCATTAAGCAAAAAGGTGTTGTATGCCAGCACAACCTCATCGCCCACAGTGATTGTATCGCCAATACCTCTGGCAAAGTATTGAATGTAACAGTCTCCGTGTTTTTCGAACTCTTGATCGGTTTCGTTCATCAGCAGTAATTCAATGGCTTCGATCTCGCCTATTTCGCCTTGCTGTGAGGCACTCATCACATAATCAGAGTATTCGCCTGTTTCAAAGGTTTGCATCACCTCGAGCGATAGTTCCATATTTTCATTTTCTTCATACATCGATTCATCGGCGTAGGCACTGAGGAAATTGCGGTCGAAATGATGAAAGGGTAATCGCAGCGTTATGGCATCTCCGCAGTTCATGCGCAACAACTCGTTGGTGAGGCCCCGACTTAGGCTGTCTTCATTTGCTTTCAGGCGTAATTGATGAAGTGAATGATGATGTAGCTGAAACTCGTATTTTTTTTCGGGATGGTCAAGGCTTTCGAATCGCACATGCATGATGAAGTGTGCCGCATCATGCAGGGAAGGCGAGCAATCACCGAATTTGTCGAGGCGCTTGACTATTCCGTCCGATGCGCTGCTAAATCCTTGTTGGTCGTTGCAACTGGCAAATAGCCCGGCAACCAGACCAATAAGTAGCCCTCTAAAGAATGCAGGTCTTCGGAGAATCATCGCTGTATACGTAGTAATTGGATTTCGTAAATAAGAGATGCGTTTTGTGGGATTTTTCGGGAATCGCCTGTAAAACCAAAGGCAAGATGTGACGGGAATATGAAACGCGCTTTTTCTCCCTCGTGCATGAGTTGCATGGCTTCATGCAATCCAATTTCAATGTTGTCGTGACCAATATGAATTTCTTTGGCATCACTTGCATTGGCTTCATAGCAAACCGTTCCATCCAACAGGCGTATGGTGTAGGCTATGAACACATGCTCCTCTTTTTCTGCACGCTTTCCGGTGCCTGGCTCCACCATCATATAGTGCAGCCCTGTTGGAGTTTCTATCATGGGCCAGCCGCGCTCGCTGATGAGTGCCTTGATGGTTTTCATCTCTTCAGCATGCTGACGTTTATTTTCTACAATAAGATTTTTTTGTGCTTGCGACAATTCTTGATCGGTCATAGGGCTAGGGCTTTTGCCTTTGCAAGAACACAGTATCCCGATGGCAATTAGGTAAACGATTAGCTTCATGATGCGTTAATTTGATGGCTGCTGTGTTGGGTAAGTTCTCGGAATTTGAGTAGCGTTTCTTCCATGAGTTCTTTGCTAAGGCCTCCAGCAGCGTTTATGTGTCCACCACCTTGCCAATGCGAGCGCGCAAACGAGTTTACATCGAAAGAGCCTTTGGAGCGAAACGAGATCTTGATTTCATTGTTACCCTCTCTGAAAAACGCCGCTAGCTTAATGCCACGTATGGATAGAGCCTGATTTACTAAGCCTTCTGTATCTCCCTGCCGATAGTTGTATCGTTTCAGTTCTTCTTTGCCCAGACTAATGTAGGCCGTGGCGTGCTCGGGAAGAACAACGAGCTTTTCACTCAACGCATAGCCAATCAGTTTCAGTTTGTCCATCAAGTTGGTATCGTACACATTGCGGTGAATCTCTGCGTGATCGAGACCGAGTGCAATGAGTTCGCCTGCAATTCTGTGGGTGTCATACGAGACGGTGTGAAAACGAAATGATGCGCTGTCGGTCATAATTCCCAGGTAAACGCACGCAGCGATTTGTAGGTTGAGGTGTCCTTTCCAGCCACACTGCTCGATGAATCGAAAAACCATTTCACATGTGCTGCAGGCGCTTGTGTCGCTGTAGGTGACGAGTGGAAATGCCCCGGGTTGCTGATGGTGATCGATGAGGATGAAAGGGGCTGTGCTCTTCTGGAGCATTGCAGCAACCAAATCGCCTGTGCGAGGGAGATGGTTGTAGTCGAGCGAAAAAATCAAGTCGGCTTCTGCAATGCGCTTTGCGGCTTCATCGGGCTGCTCATCGGCAATGAGGCATTGCTCGTAGCCATCCACCCAATGCAAAAAATCGGGTGCCGCGTCGGGAAGAAGAGTAGTGGGTTTTTTGCCTATGCTACACAAGAAATGGTGCATGGCTAAGGCTGAACCAACAGCATCGCCGTCGGGGCTTTTATGGGTTGTTACGACGATTCGCTCAGCATTGAGAATGGCCCGCTGGGCGGTGTCTATTTGTTCTGCGGTTAGTGTCCTGGACATGTCACAAAGTTAATCCCCTCCCTACAGGCAGAGTGGTTTCTTTTCCTAAACTTGCAGTATGTTTTTAAACAAAGTCATTCGTTTTTCAAAGGCGAAGCCGCTCATGTGGTTTTTACTGGTTGCAGTGTGCTTTGCTTCCGCGAGCAACACGAGCCACAAGTTTTACATTTCAAAAACAATTATCGAGCTCAATGCGCGCACACAGCAATTTGAAATTACCTGTAAGCTGTTTACTGATGATGTGGACCATGCCTTGACGCAGCTCCACGGCAGACCCCTCAAACTTGGAACAACCGAAGAGGTCGAAGAGGCCAATGCGTGGATAGAGGATTACATGAAGCAGCACTTCCGGTGCGTCATAGACGGTGTTGCTATGGAGTGGCGTTGGGTGGGAAAGGAAGTGGAGAGCGACCTCACCTTTTGTTACTTGGAGTTGTATCGCAAACCTGATTTTGTGTCGCTAACACTCACAAATGATTTGTTGGTGGCTTATTTTCCGGAACAGCAAAACATCGTCGACTTAAGTGTTATGGGCACTACGCAAACATTGGTCTTTTTCAAAGATCGTATACAGCAAACCTTTTATCGGTAGCCCTATGACAAAAAAAGACCGTGTATCCTTCGTGTTGTCTGAACTGGAAAAGCTTTATCCAGAGCCGCCTATACCGCTCGATCATACGGATGCATACACCTTGTTGATTGCCGTATTGTTGAGTGCTCAATGCACCGATGTGCGTGTGAATACCGTCACTCCAGCATTATTTGCCATGGCCAATACTCCTTTTAAAATGGTGAAGCGATCGGTAGCGGAAATTCAGCAGATCATACGCCCTTGTGGTTTGTCGCCTGCGAAAAGTAAGAATATACATCGCCTTTCGGAATTGCTCATTGAACATCATGGGGGTAATGTTCCGGCCACTATGGAAGAGTTGGAGGCACTCCCCGGGGTAGGCCACAAGACTGCAGGCGTTGTAATGATTCAGTCGTTTGGCGTGCCGGCATTTCCGGTCGACACACACATTCATCGCATGCTCTATCGTTGGGGACTCAGCAATGGTACTACTGTGGAACAGACGGAGCGTGATGCTAAGCGTCTGTTTCCCATCGACACATGGATAAAGCTGCACTTACAGATCATCTTCTACGCCAGAGAATACTCACCTGCGCGAGGAGCTCAACCGGAAAAGGATTACGTAACCATAAAGCTTATGGGAAAGATAAAATCACTGCCTCGCTAATGTGATTTTATGAATGCTTGTTGGAATGCTCCTGTAAGAAGGTCAATCGCTGTTTTGTGTTCGGTCGAGGTAAGTCCTTTAGGAGGCCCATAAGGCGTTTTGTTCACATCAATGACATAGATACGTCCACTGAACTTGTCGCGAAGCACATCGAACTCACAAAATTCAGCACCCATTGTATTGGCTAGTTGAAGTATGCAGGAGACTTCTTCTTTCGAGAAAAGGTCTTCCGGTGAATGCATCGTAGATCGATGTACATCGTTCGTAAACCGCACCTCTTTTTTCTTGTATTTCGCATACGCAAGAGGGATGTCTCCTCCGATGACAGGCACGCGATAATCCAAAAACTCTCCTGTTTCTGTTTCGTTATCAATCAAAATTTGGTAGACAGCTTTTTCCGAGGTTTTATTCAGTGGGCAGCGCACTATTTCACCATCGTGCAATGCATTGATGTCGCTCTTGGCAACCGCCGCTCCCACATAAGTTTTAGGGTCGATGATGGTGGAGTATCCAAACACCGCAGAGTGAATGCTGTCTACGTATTTCTTCGAGATATCCATGCACTGCCTGTTCATGACGGAGTGCGTTGGGTAGCATTGCACCAGCACTTCTGAAGAGGCATGGGTGGTGTCGTGAAACCAAAGCACAAGGTCTGCGCGTTTCAAACGCTTGTTGGTGATGCGATATTTAAGTTTTCTTCCAATTTTATGAATGGTCGTTTTCTTGCTCGGAAAGTCAGGGTACACGACCAGAACAGGGAGAGTGAAACCATTACAGATCCATGACCAGGCATCGATTATGAGGCACTGTAAATCTTTCAGAAACACTTCTGTCCACGGCATGTTCCTGCGGTAGCGATTGCGAAAACCTTTGCGTTGTCTGGACATGAGCGATTATTTCAATTGGTCATACACGTAGTGCGTGAGCAATGCTGCACCGTCTGGATTGAGGTGGTTCATATCGACATAGTATTTCGCATTGGCGAATGCTGTGTCGTTGGCCGCGATCACTTGGTGTTTGCTAAAATCGATGGATGAAAACGTTCGACGCACATAATTTGCCATTATTTCCTGCTTATCCATGCGGGCCGACACCAAGTTGGGGTATACAATGATGTCGTAAGGTATGTGGAGATCATCCAAGCGTTTTGCACTCCGCTCAAACATGGTGCGTTGGTAGATGACGTTTTGAGTGACATCGGTATACGCCAGCATTAGTTTCGATTTAAACGGAAGTGATCGTCCTTCGTTTTCTCCTTGAATAGCATTGAAATTTGTTTCCGATCCTTGGCGTAGGTTTCGATACGATTTTTCAACTTTATCAATGGAATTAAAAGTTTGAGGTTTGAATCCGTAAGACGAGGTGAACTCCTTTCCTTCTTCCTGAGGAATGTATTTTGATGTTTGAGTTAGGGAGTGAATATTCCACGCCACCCGTTTCAAAAATGAAGGGATGTATTGCGTGTTGAACTGAAAGGCGGATGTTTGTATGTGGCCCGGAGTAGCCTGCACAGGATACATGGTATGTATGTATCGGGCCATAGCATCACCTTTGAAGCATAGCATCACTTTTTTCGGTCGTAGCTCTCTTCTTTCAAGCATGTCTTCCAGCAGCGCATCGATGATGGCAAAGCATGTATGCGTCATCCCAAGATTTAGGTATTGCGTAGAGCTTGTGTCTAG
>CAMBPD010000057.1 GCA_945869405.1 Chryseobacterium gleum
CTTCAGCGGTCAAACGCCCTTGCGCGACGATGTGTTCGAATGTCTCGGCAACCGTCCGAGCATATTACAGGCCCGGGAAATCGGCGAGCGCATCATTCAGAAAATGAAAGAATACGTGGAAGTGTTTGTGACGGGCATGGTGGCTTAAATGCTCATCACAGCAGAGAAGCGCGAGAGAAATAGAAACTACGCTCCACCGAATTCACATCACCTACCAACGCATTCGAATTTCCCCTTCCTTTGCAAGCTTTGACCACACTACTCGAATCTTGACTTCGTTTGGCTTCTGCCCATTGAAGACCCTCAATCCCTAATGAATATGGACAACAACGAAACACACGAAAAAAACGAACAACCGCTAACGCCCAGAGTCACCGGCATTGGTGGCATCTTCTTTTTCACCGACAACCCGCAAGACACGAAGGATTGGTATCAAAAAAATCTGGGCATCGATTGCAACGAATGGGGCGCAACGTTCGCTTCGCGCAACCTAAGGAACGCTGATGAAATAAACTACCTGCAATGGAGTCCTTTCAAAACAGGCAGCGAGTATTTCGCACCCTCGAAGAAAGAATTCATGATCAACTACCGGGTGCAAAACATCGAAGGACTTGTGGCGCAATTCAAAGAAAACGGTGTGACCGTATTGGATGAAATAGCATCATTCGATTACGGAAAATTCGTGCACATCCTAGATCACGAAGGCAACAAGATTGAGTTGTGGGAACCCGTGGATAAGGTCTTCACCGAAATGGAAGAAGACACGAGCAAATAACATTCAACTGCGCCGCGCGTCCACCAACGGACAAAAGGACAACCGCAGTGCAAACCGCCGAGACGCACAACCGAAGCGAGCGGCAGGAACGCTCCGCAGTGCGTCCACCGACGGACAGAAAGAGCGCACCGCAGATATGAACGGCAACGACGCGCTGCAGCGCGTCAAAAGACAGACAGGGGACAAGCAAAAAATGCAATAAAAAAAGAGAAATGAGAACGATAATTTTAGTCGCAGGCGCATCAGGAAACTTAGGCTTACGCATTGTGAAAGCGTTGTTGCGCGAAGGCGCAGAAATACGCGTGCTGGTGCGTTCGAATACACCGACCGACAAACTTACTGCACTTGAATTGCCAGGCGTTTCCTTCTATACGTTGAACCACTGGAATCATGAAGAATTGAAACTCGCATGCGCTGATGTGGCCTGTGTTGTTTCGGCGTTGGCCGGCTTGCGCGAAGTGATCATCGATGCGCAAAAAGTGTTGCTCGATGCTGCGTTAGCCGCCGGTGTGCCGCGCTTCATTCCTTCCGACTACTCACTGGATTTCACGAAATTCAAGCACGGTGAAAACCGCAACCTCGACTGGCGTCGTGAGTTCCATAGCTACCTCGATAATTTGCCCATTCAATCAACTTCCATTTTCAATGGTGCCTTTGCTGAATTGCTCACCACCGACATGCCTATGATTCTCTTCAAGCAGAAAATGATTCTGTATTGGGGAAGTGCAGATTACCGCTGGGGCTTCACTACCATGGACAATACCGCAGCGTATACCGCCAAGGTTGCTCTCGATGGGGCTGCACCGCGCTACCTCGTGGTTGCAGGCGATCAAATCAGTCCGCGCGAAGTGCATGCGATGATGAGCGAACTCACGGGGCAAAAGTTTCGATTGTTCAGCCCCGGAGGTAAGGGATTGCTTGGAGCAATCATTCGCATCACACGAAAATTAGCACCCGGTAAAAACGAACTCTATCCGGCTTGGCAAGGCATGCAGTACATGCACAACATGATTGACGAGCGATCGAAAATAGCCCAACTCCACAACGATCGCTACCAAGGATTACAATGGACAAACGTGAGAACTCTAATCAGCGAACACCTTAAGTAACTGCAGGTCTAACCCCAAGAGAATTGAATTAGGCGCGCTCATAGAGGCATGCCAACCAGCATTGCTGTGACTCAATCGAATGAATAGACCTTGCATTCCGCATCTTCAATCCTACTCTCTCAGCCTCCCCTTCCTATAAAGCCAACAGGCCATCCATCGGACAGCCTGTCGACCTCGTCGATTCAGTCTTCCATAGGGTTAAGAAGACTGAGGGTTCCAATTAGTGTATCAAATGCTCAGCAATCTCCGAGTAAAGTTCATTCGCCGATTCATAGCTATGAAAAGCGTGTGACACTCCTCCGTCCGACGCATTCAGAACGAATATGCCTTGCACACTGCCAAAGGGCGCATACGCATGACGAGGGGTGTAACCACATTCCCAATCAGCCGGGATACGATCGAGACATACAATAATCTCATTTCCAACTTGCAGACCAATGACATTCGAACATCGAGCTTCTATATGGGGCGCAGCGACCTCTGTAACCAGCACTATGGTCGCAGGCATTTTACCTTTAAGGGTTCTGCTCACGCTTACGTGATGGTGTCTATAACAACGTGTATGTTCTTCATTCCAATAGGTTTCAACAGCTGTCACGCGGCCCTTGACGATTCCTTTACTATCTGTAATCATTTGCTGCATGGTTGCCAATGCATAGTTGCAATCAGTTATAGAACTCTGAGCGAACAAACCGCATGTTGTCAACAGGGCGATAAGGAAGATGGAAAATACCTTTTTCATAGTGATTTAATTTGAACGAAAAGTACCCTGGTGGTCTACCTCAAATCAATCGCACGAAATAACTAATTCGCGACCATCACTCATTTCACCATCACATGTAAAAAACTCAATAAAATAGAGGCTTTGCGCATAACTTCGATACTTTTGACTTGAAAACGCATAGGTAATTTTCGCTATACCCAATCACCTATGAATTTAAACCCATGTAAAAAAAGAAGAGCTAGAACCCATCGATTAGCTCATTTCAACCCTTCAAAAAGCGTCTTACTCAACAAATGAAGGCAACCACCAGGAGAAAAACGATTGTCTGCTCAATAGCAGTTATCTTGAGCTTACCGATTGTTGGTGCGATGGTATCGCAAGAGGTAGAATGGTCCCTTTTCGACTTTCTCATTGCTCTCTTTCTACTGAGTGTATTTGGGTTGGCAATAGAACTGATTTTCCAACGACTGACGGCCATTCAATCGCGACGCTTTGCACTCGCTATCTTATTGCTGCTATTGGTATTGATTTGGGGTGAGCTCGCCGTTGGCTTAATTGGCAGTCCATTTGCAGGCGATTAATTCAAAGCGATATCACTGTAGCTCAATACCCAACGAGCATTGCATCCGCCGTGGCCACATTCGTTGCAATAGCCACATTGTGAACCTCGCAAATACGCACCAGCGCATTCACATCCGATAAGTGTGGTGCAGACCAAGCAGGATCCCGAAAAAAGAAAACAGACTCTATGAGTCCATTCGAAACCAAACCACCAATTTCCTGATCTCCGCCCATCGGGCCGGAAAGAGTGGTGCGAGCAATTCGCAAATTCAACTCGGCCGCAAGTCTTTTACCGGTGCTGCTTGTAGCAATGATATTACGGGACTCGAAGTACGTTTTGTGTCTTTTGACAAAATCCACAAGCTCTGCTTTTTTACCATCGTGTGCTACAAGAGCAACGTATCGATCATGGTAGCGGCCACCCCAACGACCAAGGGCGAGTTTGGAAAGCAGAAACATTAACCCCATGCCTCGTTTGCTGTCGAGAGCATTCAGCGCATATAAACACTGCTTGTCGACGAAATAAGCCTCGACCTCCGTTTTGCATTCCACTGTAGCAATTGCAGGATTCTCACCCAAGAATCCGAGTTCACCAACACAGGTGGGCGCAATTAAATCCAGCATACCACCGTGCGACAATTGAGCATTAATCTCTCCCTTGACTAGCAAGAAAACACCATTCACACGCTCGTTGGCGTGAACCAAAACACTGCCTTGGCGGAAAACCCGAGGATTACCAATAATACTGCGAGCCTCGGCGGTAGAAAGCCACTCAATTAATTCAATCCATTCCATAGTTCAAAGGTAGGCAATGCAGAACGCAACAAACGCAGAAATGGCATTATACGAAGGTTAATTCAACGCGCTCTCCATGCGTCATTTCTACACGCTCCTGCAAATCGATTCCCTGCAAATTCGCTTTTAGATATTCTCTTTTCTGCAACGCCATTTTCCGTATCATCTTTCCCTCGCAATAACGTCGTAATTGTGTTTCATCCTCAACACGCAATACCGGCACCTCGCATAGCTCACCAGACTCATCCTTCGCAGCCATGGTGAAATAACACGAATTTGTGTGCTTAGTCTTGCCACTTTGCGGGTGCAGCGCCTCAACGCGTATACCTACAATCATAGTGGTTCGCCCTACGTAATTCACCGTTGCCATGAGGGAAACGAGCTCCCCCACTTCCACGGGAGACATGAACTCCACGCCCTCTACCGCAACGGTTACACAATAGCTGCCGCTATACTTGGAAGCACACACATAGGCCACCTTATCCATCAAGCCCAGCAAAATTCCCCCGTGTACTTTGCCTCCGAAATTGGCATACGAAGGAATCATCAATTCGGTAATCGTAACCTCTGAATCCCGCACTGTTTTTTTCATGCGCTAAAAGTAAAACGAAGCGAATAATAATTAACTTCGTCTTGCTCATGAACCTTAACAGCATTCTTATACGCTACAATCACCAAGCAAGCGGCAATCACGATCGATGGCGTTTTGTGAACAATGACTTGGAAACTCCATGTGCATCCGTAACATTTCTGTGCGCCAGCAAAACCATCGAGCAAGAAATTTTGGTGAATGGAGAACACGTTTCCAAGTGGCACATACGACCTATAAATCCAACCGAAATAATCAAAAAACAAGATGAAAAAGGCATTCATTTCATCATCCATTAAATCATATACTCTATGACAAACCCAACAATTGAAGCCGAAATCAAAATGCTTGAAACGTATAGCAAGCAAGGCGAAAGCTATACAAACAGCGAAGGCCGTTACGGCTGGCGCAATCCCATTCGCAGCGATACCGGCGACTTAATGCGTTGCCTGACCATTGCGGTAAGTCCTACAAGAACACTCGAGTTTGGCACCGGCCACGGATTATCCACACTCTACATGGCCGCAGGCTTGAAGGATCATACCACCGATTCTATGGATACCATCGAGCTCAGTGAAGAAGTGGCAGCGAGCAGCCAGGAACGTTTCAATGCATGCGGCATCTGCGTGAAAGTGCATCAGGGTGAAGCCATGGATATTGTGCCAACGCTTAACGGCCACTACGACATGGTGTTTTTTGACGCTCAAAAAAGCCACTACCATCAGCAGCTTATGGCACTGCTCGACCAAAAACTCATTGGTGCAGGAACCGTTATTCTCGCCGACAACGTCGTAGATCGTCAGTCGGAATGCCAGTCATTCCTGGATTGGTTCGTGCACAACAACATCAATCACTACATCCTGCAAACCGAATGTGGTTTGCTCGTTGACTATTTATAATTCATGAGTAGCTCACACGACAAATTCAGGGTGCTGCCACCGTCAGCCGCGCTCAACTCCCACGGTTTCTTACACAAGGAATGGGAGCAACGCATCTACCCGCCATTCATCGATCCTGCCGCCATTCGGTATTTGCAAGAGAATTGGGATACCGACGAGCACGACATTTTCGTTTGCTCGCATCAGAAGGTGGGAACCCACCTACTCGAAAAATATGTGGTAGAAACACTGTTGAGTAAAATCCAACTTCCCCCGAGCCACCCCATGGCCAACGGCGACATTGGACACGCTGCTCTGCCCTGGCCGGAAGTAATGGTATCGCAATGGGGCGTGGAAGATTTTGAGTCTTTTTTATCTGCAACCAAAGGACAACCGCGTGTATGGTATACCCACTGCTCTGCTGAAGACCTGCCCTTTCGAACCATACACCCGAAATCGAAATTTGTATTTGTTTTTCGCGATCCGAAAGGGGCCGCTGTTTCGCAGTTCTTCTTCTATAAGAATCACCCGCTGTTGCAGGTTGACCCCAATCTCAACATGGACACGTTTGTTGATCTGTTCGTTGGTGGCGGACTCTACTTTGGCGATTACCACCGCCAAACCCTGGGTTGGCTTTCGCGCTGCCATGGAAAAATCGCTTACGACCAAATCCTCGCATTTCGCTTCGAAGAACTCGTATTGAATAAATACGACTGCGCCAAGGCACTCGGTAGTTTTTTGCTTCCTGATGCCAATTTCGATGATGCCACTTTGATGAAAATTGCGGAGGCTACGGAGTTCAACACGATGAAAAAGGAAATCACGGAAAACCCTCGTAGTTTTCATTTCAATCCGAACACATTTTTCCGTTCCGGAAAAACCGACGACTGGAAAGAGAAACTCTCGGAAGAAGCCATTCAAAAAATCGATGAGAAGACAACGGTCTTCTGGCCGGGAGGCGATACTGCACAACCGGTTATTCAAGACATACAGCGTCCCACTTTAACCGCAGAATAATGCCCGAACATTTTCTACCCACCGATCTTACCGATATTTTCACTCGTGATCTAGCCGCCATGGCGGAAGAAATCCGTTTGACTCCCGAAGAGCAATTGTGGAAGCCTTTGCCAGGCATCACAAATTCCGTGGGCACACTCGCCTATCATTTGTGCGGAAATCTGCAGCATTTTATTGGAAGTGTACTTGGCAATTCAGGCTACGTGCGCAACCGAGAAGCAGAGTTCAGCCGCATGAATCTTTCCAAAGAGGAATTGATTGCCGAGATAGAAAAGACTTCACACGCCATTCAACAAACATTGAAGACGCTATCGCAAGAAGATCTTGCACTTGAAATGGGCGATACCCCTCCACATCATAAAGGCCGGTCGGTGGGGTATTTCCTGATTCAATTGGTGTCTCACTTTGCACGACACCGCGGACAGCTCGATTATTTGAGGCGCATGTTGCAAGCCCAAGGCTAAAAATATCCTTCACGTTTGCGGTCTTCCATGGAATTTTCGCTGCGTTTATCATCGGCCCTATTGCCTCTTTCGGTGGTGCGCATGGTACTGATTTCGTCCACAATGGCATCAAGGGTATCCGCATTGGACTCGATTCCCCCTGTAATAGTTATATCGCCTAATGTTCGAAAACGGATGTGTTTCATGACGGGCGTTTCGTGTTCATCCAATAGAATGAACTCTGACATGGGTATCCAACTATGGTCTCGATAAATGACCTCACGATCGTGGGCAAAGTATAGCGAAGGGATGGCAATGTTTTCGCGACGTATATAATGCCACACATCCAACTCGGTCCAATTCGAAATGGGAAACACTCTGAAATGTTCACCTTCGAAATGGCGTCCGTTGAACAAGTTCCACAATTCGGCACGCTGGTGTTTGGGATCCCACTGACCGAATTCATCGCGGTGAGAAAAAAAACGCTCCTTGGCTCTGGCCTTTTCTTCATCGCGCCGACCGCCGCCTATGGCGCAATCAATTTTATGCTCTTGAATAGCATCGAGCAAAGCCGTTGTTTGAAGAACATTACGCGATGCTCTGTGCCCTCGTTCTTCCTTTACTCTTCCGCTATCAATTGCTTGTTGAACAGAGCCAACCAATAAATCTAACTTTAAATCTTGAGCAAGCTGATCGCGAAATTCCATCGTCTCCGGAAAATTATGTCCGGTATCGATATGCATAAGCGGAAATGGAATTCGACCGGGATAAAAAGCTTTGCGTGCGAGATGCGTGAGAACGATGGAGTCCTTGCCTCCGGAAAACAAAATTACAGGGTGCTCAAACTGAGCGAAGACTTCACGCAAAACGAATATGGCTTCAGCCTCCAATTCATCCAAATGACTCATTATTCTTCTCGTTAATGGTTAACCCTTTTTTGGAAAATGCGAAAATAAGCAATTCAATCGCTTTCTCCACGCTGAGCTGCGCTGTGTCAAGCGTCAATTCAGCATTCAATGGCTCTTCATAAGGTGCGGAAACACCTGTAAAATCTTTGATTTCACCATTGCGTGCTTTTTCGTAAAACCCCTTTATATCGCGCTTTTCACACACCTCTATGGGAGTATTCACATACACCTCAATCATTCGCTGACTTCCAACTCGATCTCGAATGGCATCGCGGTGTTTACGCAGCGGTGAAACGAAGGCGGCAATAACAACCAAGCCTGCATCCAACATCAAAGCAGCCAACTCGCCTACTCTGCGCAAATTCTCATCCCTATCCGCAGGTAAGAAGCCCAAATCGGAATTGATACCGGAGCGAATAGCATCACCATCGAGGTGATAAGCGTGAATACCTTTTGCAACTAAATACTTTTCCAATGCATCCGCCAAGGTGCTTTTCCCGCTTCCCGAAAGTCCGGTAAACCATACGAGCAATGGTGGATGACCTTTTATGGAAGATCGATCCGCAGCGGATGTATGATAGGCGTGCTCCTTTAGGTTAGTCATAGGTTATGCATTGGCCGTCTCCGCGGATGTTTTAGATTTAATACGAAACCAAATACGCTCATGCAAATAGTAGAGCAACATCTTGGTCATAATTTCTATACCTCCCAACTGAAGTCCCAAATGCAAACTTCCACTCACTAACCAACTGAGCACAACGGTATCGGTTGTAGCTAAAAAACGCCAAGTGATGGCCTTGATTAGATGCGTCTTATGACTACTCCAACGGTGCGATGACTCCGTCCTATGCCAAATACGATCATGCAAATAATACAATACAATCTTGGTAAGCATTTCCAACCCGCCGATTGCAATACCAAAGGTCCATTCACCCGATAGCACCCAAGCCAAAATCATCGTATCCAACGACCCTATCATTCGCCAGGATACCGCCTTAATGAGATGCAGTCTGTGTGAGAAATATTGCATGGCGTAAACATACAAACAACTTTTTTTCCCATAAAATAGCAATTATTTGCGATTCTCGGATGACCCATCGCAGCGCATTTCTTCCGATATAGCTTCACCGATCGCTTCTCTGAATTGACTTGCTATCACACTCTTAAAGTCTTAGTGAATAGGGAGTAAAAAAGCAAGATTTTGCTATAACAGGCTTTGAGCATTTGAGATGCTCACTTTTCGACTACTTTCGATTTTTGACACTGTAATACTATGGAAAATCAACAATGTAAAATGTTACGCTTTGCCACTGCGGGAAGCGTGGATGATGGCAAGAGTACGCTTATTGGAAGATTGTTGTTCGACAGCAAGTCGCTATTCGATGATCAAATGGAGTCGCTGCGCCAGTCAAGTCTGAAGAAGGGGTTGAATTTTGTGGATCTTTCTCTTGCAACGGATGGCTTACGTGCGGAAAGGGAGCAGGGAATTACGATCGATGTTGCATACCGTTATTTTTCAACCCCGAAGCGAAAGTTCATCATTGCCGATACTCCCGGGCACGTGCAGTACACTCGCAATATGGTTACGGGGGCTTCCACCGCTGATGCCATGATTGTGTTGATCGATGCTCGCAAGGGAGTGCAGGAACAATCGCGAAGACACGCCATAATTGCTGCACTGCTGCGCGTACCGCATCTTATTTTGTGTGTCAATAAAATGGATCTTGTCGGTTTTTCCCAAGAGGTGTACGATACAATTAGCCGCGAAATGCTAAGTGCAATCAGCGAATTGGAATTCGAGTCCATTCAATGTCTTCCTATTTCTGCGTTGGAAGGAGACAATGTAGTAGATGCATCAAGTCAGATGAAATGGTATACGGGGAAAACAGTTCTCGATACTCTTCATGAATTGGAAGTTAAAATTGAAAAAGATATCCCGGCACGATTATCTGTTCAGGCTGTTATTCGTCCAAGGCCCAACGAGTTGGACGATCATAGGCATTATGCAGGTCGGCTTACAGGCGGCACATTAGAAGTTGGTCAGTCAGTTGTGGTCCTGCCCTCAGAATTGCCTTCAACGATTCTTCGAATCAATTCCGGATTTTCCGCGCAGCGCATCGCTTTTCCCGGAGAATCTGTTTCCGTGGAGTTGGCGGATGAAATTGATGTGAGCCGTGGCGATTTGATAGTGCCCGCCGATTATGTGCCGAAGGGCGTTAGGGATGTGCAAGCAGAAATTTGTTGGTTGAGCACGAAGCCGGCAACGGTTGGTTCGAAGTTTATTTTCCGTCATACATCTGTGTCGTTGAAGTGCATTGCATCTTCTTTTGATTATCGGTTGGATGTAAACACCGGTCAACGGCTTCATACAGAATTTCAAGATGTGTTTATGAATGATATCGCCGGTGTGCGGTTACGCTTAGCACAGCCTGTTTTTGCCGATACGTATGAGGCGAATCGCTCCACGGGAAGCTTCATATTAATTGATGAATTTACCAATGAAACCGTAGCTGCGGGAATGATTCGCTAGTGCAGGGGGTTAAAAACTCCACTCGTATTGAAAGCCAATTCCTCTTGGCGGTTCAGGTCGTGCCGGGCGCATCGCCACAAACGCATTCAACAAATTGGTACAATGTAAAACCAAGCGATGCTTGCGATAGGCATAACCAATACGTAGGTCTATAATCATTGAACCATGTCGATTGGTTTGTCGAAAATGATCAAGCCCTGGAATGAAAAACGAAAAAACAGTATCCACCCGTTCCATGAAGCTGTAGGCCCTTAGTCCAACACCCGCATTGATACCCGATGCATGCTCCACATCCATATTGCACTTGCCCATATGTCGGTAGCGGTATTTCAAAATCGGTGAATTGCTGTTCGATTCAATTGAGTTGAATGATTCGACAGCATACTTCACAGCGTTTCCAAACTTGGCAAGATCGGGTCGTAATTCGGCATCGATAGGGCAAGCATAGGTATAGCCCGACGTTACAAAAAGTTTCCACTTCCCGATAGCTCCTTCTGCATTGAATGTGAACTCCGCGCCAGCAACACGAGCATTGGTAACGTTCACACTTCTAAAGCCCAAACCAGCGATAGGTTCGGTGGGAGCGCCCCATTGTCCGAAGGTAAACTCAGTCATGTTCTTGTAGCGTGTATAAAACAACGCCCAATCGGCATAGGCTCTCCAATTTTGCCATTGTATCTTCCGTTTCAAGCCCACCTCGTAATTCCAGCCTCTTTCGGGCAATAATTCAGGGTTTGGATACACATGCAACAGATCGATATTGTATTTCAAAAAACGCTCTATTCCCGATGGGAAACGGAAGCCTTCTCCATACGACGCTCGCAATGAGGTTTTCGGACTAACCATGTAATTAAGTCCATACGATTGCACCGGTTTTGCAGGAGTAGCAACGGTGTCTATTCGGAAATACTCGTACCTGTAACCGGCTTGCACCTCTAGCTTTGGCCATGAGCGTTGAGCTTGCAGAAACATGCCCGCCAAATTACCCAGGTGCTTCCCTCCTAGGCCGGCATCAATAAAGATGGATTGCGAGGCCGAGATACCTGCGCTCAAAGCAATCTGCAAGGGAAGTTCTTTCTTCACTTGATAATCAGCAATGATATTGTGGGCAATGGGCTCCATACGATCGTTCAGCGGTTGAGAAGTCATGTAGTAACGCACCCTGGCCGAGTGCCTTATGTTGAAGCGGTCGCTCCACTTCACCCAAGGGTCTATGGAGGTCCACAAATCGGTAGTATTGGCTGTGGAACCCGCACTAAACGGCAGGTAGGCACCGGTGGTGTCGTTGGCCCAAAACAAAAATAAGCCCTGTTTTTTGTAGAGGAAATTCCCATCGATTCCAGCCGATACTTTTCCCTCATTAAAAAACTTACGCGTTTTAAAACTGATGCGTCCTCGGCGCTCATTCTCTCCGCTCAAGAAGCCACGCATTTCCAACGCATTGACCCCCAAAACCACATCCGTTCCCGAAGCCGAGGTGAATGCATGCGATGCTGAAACACTGCTCTGAAAGGGAGTTTCCTTTCCCCACCAACTCATCGCTGTGCCAGCGGGCTGTGCATACACCATGTGAAACGTGGAAGCCTTGGTGCGTGTTTTACCTTCCGGATACAACGTGCGAACCTGTATGACACCGTTGAGCGCAGACGCGCCATAACTCACTGAAGACGATCCTTTGGTGACCTCCACCTGATCCACCAACTCAAGCGGTACAAAGTTCCATTTGATGTCGTTGCGATCACTCGTCATGAGCGGCATATCATCGACAACCAGCAAAACGCGACTGCCGGCGCCATAGGCGTAGCTGCTTCCACCGCGAATAGAGGCCTGTCCATCCAAAATATTGATACCGGGCAGACGCTCGATCGCGTCGCTAAGGTTGGGGGTGATCTTACGAGTCAAATCCGCACCTCGAATGACCTCCATGCTCACGGTGAGCTTCTCGATGGGCTTGATGTATTTGGTGCCGCTCACCACCATGAGATTGAGGAGGTTTTCGGAAGGAGTGAGCGCTATCTGTGTAGTTTCGGACGGCTGTAAGTCAACCGGTTTGTTGAAAGGTTCGTAACCGACCATTTCACATCGTACCTCTCGTCTGCCCAAAAGTGGAAAGCACGCAATGCCGTTTGAATCAGTAACCAAGGTGATTCTGTTATCAAGCTGCACCGCCGCAAATGGGACCGACTCACGAGTTTGGCCGTCGACAATCTGCACACAGGATTGGGTCAATGCATCCTGCCCCAGCAACATCCAACACAACACGAGGAAAAAAAAGCGAAGCACGGTTAAGGTGTTTGGGCAAAGATATTCAAATAGAACTTTGCAGCTTATCAATTAACACTCCCTCCTACAGATTAAAAGCCATGCACTGTTTTATCTTTGTATATCAATAGCACTCTAGCTTTTATCATTTTTTCATGCAGCTCAGTTTATGAATGTGCTTATAGTAAAGAGTAAGACCAGCGGCTTGGACTCCCCATTCATCCAAGAACAGATGGAGTCATGCCGTAAACTAGGGGTATCCTTCGATGTGTTAAATATTACCCGCGGTGGGGCGATAGGGTACGCGATAGCTTATTTCAAATTACTGGGTAAACTACTCAACGGCCGATACGATCTGATACACGCACATTACGGCCTTGCGGGCTTTCTAGCAGTTTTACAGCCATTCAAGCCTGTTGTTGTCACATTCCACGGCTGTGACGTAAATGACAAAAAAACACGTTGGATCAGCAAAATTGCTTATCGCTTTAGCAGGCAAGCCATAGTAGTAGAAGAAAGCATGATTGAGAAATTAAATGCAAACCAAAGCATTATCAACATTCCCTGTGGCGTGGACACAACCATTTTTCGTCCAATGCAAAAAGACTTCTGCCGGAAAACGTTGGGCCTTCCATCCGAAAGTCTAATTGTGCTTTTCGGATCATCCTTCGACACACCTGTAAAAAATTCAGCTCTAGCTCGAGAAGTAATTGCAAGTCTAGAGAACGTCAAGCTAATCGAACTGAAAAACAAAACACGTGACGAAGTCAATCTATTATTGAATGCGTCTGATTTATTGCTTTTAACATCCAAGCGAGAAGGGAGTCCTATGATAATCAAAGAAGCTTTATCGGCCGAATGTCCAATTGTTTCAACCGATGTTGGCGATATCAAAGGCAGAATTGAAGGAGTGCATAACGCATTCGTCTGCCAGCAAGATGCGCCAAAGCTTCGAGCAGCAGTACAGACGATACTCGAAAGCAATAATCGATCTAACGGAAGACAGCGTATTTTTGATCAAGGTTTAGACCTAGAGTCAATAGCCGAAAGAATTTACACGATCTACAAAAAATGTGCGGGATAGCGGGAGCGATAGGATTACAAAATCAAGCAATTGCTGAAAGTACAATTAGAAGCATGATGCATCAAATTCGTCATCGGGGACCTGATGATGAAGGCGAATTTGTGGAAGGAAATGTTGGACTTGGGTTCGTTCGACTAAGTATTCTCGATCTTTCTGCCGCTGGGCATCAACCCATGCATTCAACCGACGAAAGGTATATCATCACATTCAACGGTGAAATTTTCAATTACCTTGAATTACGCGCTGAATTATCATCAATGGGATATGAGTTTCGTTCCCAAACAGATACCGAAGTCTTATTAAATGCATACCGCGAGTGGGGTGAAGCATGCCAAGAAAAATTGAATGGTATGTGGGCTTTTGTCATTTTTGACCGAAAAGAGCAAACTATTTTTATTTCGCGCGACCGGTATGGCATCAAACCATTCTACTACACCCTATCAAACGGTTATTTTTACTATGCTTCCGAAATCCCAGGCATTCTAGGTCTTCCGGGTGTGAAAGCAGTTGTCAATGAAGTGAAAGTATTCGATTACTTGTTGCATAACCGCACAGATTCCGACAACCTTACATTTTTTGAAGGGATTTATAAATTGCCTCATGGACATTCCATTCGAATTGAAAAAGGCGAGGTACATGTTAAACGTTGGTACAACCTAGCGATATCGCTAAAAACACCCTTTTCCAATTCACAGGAATATCTGTCACTTTTTAAAGACGCCGTAGAGCTTAGAATGCGAAGCGATGTTCCAGTCGGAGTTTGCCTCTCCGGAGGAATGGATTCATCAAGCATTACGTCCACATTGTTATTAAATCCATTGCATTCCGAAATCAATAGTTTTTCAGCAATTTTCAAAGGCAATGATTCAGTGGATGAATCGCGCTACGTTGACTGTTACAATGGTATACTTCGGCATATGCATTATGTCACACCTAATGGGGCAATGCTCATGGCCGACATTCCGCGTTTGATCGCGCTGCATAGTGAACCCATTCCATCGACATCGCCATACCTTCAGTTTAAGGTAATGGAGCTTGCAAAAACTCATGTAAAGGTTACCATTGATGGGCAAGGAGCCGACGAGCAACTGGCCGGATATATGTATTTCTACGGAATTTATTTCAAGGAACTATTTCGCACGTTTCGCTGGCTTCGCTTGTTTCGAGAAATTCGTTCAACGTTATCGTTGAATCAACGTGGGTTCATCTTAAAAAGCTGGCTCTACGTAATGCTGCCCAAGTTCATAAGAAAATTCGCCCGAAGTAAAAGTCGCGATTATCTCACACGCAATTTTGCCC
>CAMBPD010000058.1 GCA_945869405.1 Chryseobacterium gleum
TAGCGCATAGGTGTCGCAATCGAATGCTTCTGCAGTAATACCGGTCGGACAAAGGTTTTCGTTGCACGATGTAACTGTAATGGTTGTGCACAGTTCAACACCATTCGGACAAAGCGGAGTGGTGTAGAAAGCACACACATCGTAGTCGCCCGGAGCAGCGTAGGTATGTGAAAAGAAATGTCCACCTTCAACAGCGCCGGTCTCGTCGCCTGGAAACCACATCACGTTTTCACCTTCTACAAATGAACCGATTTCGAAGTTCATCACACCGCATTCGGCGCCGGCACCCGACCACATTTCGGTAGGGCATTCGTTCACTATTCCGCAATTCACTTCCACGGTTGCGCTGAGTGTGAGCGTCTGCGGACATTCCGGCCCAGAGAACATAGCGGTCACTACGTACAATCCGTTTTCAGCGAAGTTATGCGCTATTTCAATGCCTCCTGTTGTGCTAGTGCCATCACCAAAATTCCATGTTACGTTTCCAACAGGTGTGTCGGATAGGTAGAACCCATAATTGCTGCACGATTGCTGGACAACATTCAGCGCCGTCGGGCATGCGTTGGAAACCAAAGAAATGAAAAGCCCCATACAGAGCGTGAGTAAAGACTTGGTCATGGATACAAAGGTTTGAGGATAGACAATGGTTTAGGTTGGAAGGTTGCGTGTCATGGGCACTGGCTACTGGGTAATGAGGACGAGCGACAGGGTACGTTTAAGGCGGTTATCTTATTGAATGGATTGTTTGCTCAATGGATGTGCTTTGATTGGGAATACCTAACAGCAACAAAAGCCGGTCTCGCATCCGTCGCCCGTCCCCCGTCTTCAGTCTTCAGTCGCCACTATCCAAACCTCGGATCCACTTCCATGCAATGCCCGCATTTCTTACACGTGCGATATTCTTCACTGCCATAAAATTCACGGAAGCGAGGCAAGAAGTCGGTTTCGATGTTGTGCAATACGAATCTGTATTCGTGCAGCAGGTTGTTGCACTTTTCGCAATACCACTGCAGGCCGTCGAGCATGTCGCGATCGGAGCGCTTACATTCAATCACAAGCCCAACGGTGTTTTCACCACGGCGCGGCTGATGCGGCACATTGGCCGGAAGCAAAAACATTTCTCCTTCTTTAACTTCAATATCGATTGCTTTACCCTCTTCTTGAATGCCCACAACGATATCGCCTTCGAGCTGGTAGAACAGCTCCTCCGTTTCGTTGAGATGATAGTCTTTTCGGGCATTGGGTCCGCCTACGATCATGATTACGTAGTCGCCCGATTCATGATATAGATTTTTGTTACCTACGGGAGGTTTCAATAAGTCGCGGTTCTCTGCGATCCACTTGTTCAGGTTGAATGGTCTTCGGATCATAGGTGATGGTTATCGGATGGAAAGCGATGCATTCGAGATTGCAAAAAGCATTTCGGGGTTTTCTTCTACGGCTGTGCCAACAACGATGAGGTCGGCGCCGGCCATAAAAGCTTCTCGCGCTTGGTCTTCGTGGCGAATACCGCCGCCAACAATGAGAGGAGTCGCTACCGCCTGGCGCACGGCTTGAATCATTGCGGTGGATACCGGCTTTTCTGCTCCGCTTCCGCCATCGAGATACATGCACTTCATACCGATCATCTCACCGGCTATAGCAGTCACCGCGGCAATTTCGGGTTTGTTGTAGGGAAGAGGAAATGTTTGACTGATGTAGGAGGCTGTAGTTGATTTACCGCAGTCGACGAGCATGTATCCTGTGCTGATAATTTCCAACTGTGATTTTAGCAAACGAGGAGCTGCTTGCACGTGGTTGCCTATAAGCAATTCCGGATTTCGTCCCGAAATGAGTGAGAGTAAAAGAAGAGCATCGGCTTGCTCACTGATTTGATCGGGGCTACCCGGAAACAACACGATGGGCACAGGTATGTGTTTCTTTGCCCATTTGATGCATTGATGGAAGTGGTCGCTCACCATGAGGCTTCCGCCAACGAAAACGGCATTTACTTCTGCGTGTTTTACAAGTTCTGCAATCGCCTTTATTTTACTTTCCTCCCTCACCTTGTCTGGGTCGATAAGCAGGGCAACCCCCTTTTGGTTGTGTATACGAAACTGCTGAAGGCTGCGGAAGAACGACATGGGTTAAGCGAATTTTAGTTTAGCGAATTTGAGTAACAATTGCTTTTGTCCGGCAGAAGGAAAGAAAATAGTTGCTTTCACGTCGGGCGCGTCGCCATCGAGCGCTAGCACTTTCCCTTTACCGAATTTTTCGTGGATTACTTCAGAGCCCACTTCCAGGTCGCCGGGCTGAACAAATTCACCATCAAGGGGCAATGCGGGCGCGGCTGTGGTTATTTTGCGAAAGCCTGCAGGCGGCGCAACCGGCGTGGAGGGTTCAGGTCTTCTCTCAACGGGTTTAGCAGGCCGTTCTTGACTTGTTGGTTTGTTGAAAAAGTTACCTCGCTCGGAGCGAAAGTCAATGGGTTTGGTCGGAGAAGAGGTTGCGCGTTCGGCCGAAGGCATGTCGAGGTATTTCTCGTCGATTTCTTCAATGAAACGCGAGGGCTCACAATATTGCAGTTGCCCCCAGCGGTATCTACTTAGTGCATAACTGAGGGTTGCTTTTTTCTCAGCACGAGTTATCGCGACATAAAAAAGTCTTCGTTCCTCTTCAAGTTCTTCCCTTGAGTTAATACTCAATTGGGATGGGAACAATTGCTCTTCCAATCCAACAATGTTTACATAGGGGAACTCAAGTCCTTTGGAAGCGTGAATGGACATAAGAGAAACTTTCCCTTCATCACTTTTGTCGTCGCTGTCGACATCTGTGAGCAGCGCGATATCGATGAGGAAGTCACCAAGATTCTGCAAACGATCGGGGAATTCAGGATCTACTTTATCAGAAAATTCACGCATACCGTTGAGCAACTCTTGGATGTTATCATACCGTGCGACGCCTTCAGGAGTGCGGTCGCTGTAAAGTTCTTTGAGCAGTCCCGACTCGGAAGCAATTTGGTGGCCGAGGTCGTAAGCATTTTTGGTTTCGAGTTGAATAGCGAAGCTGCGAATGAGTAGCACGAAATCATGTACTTTGTGCATGGTAGCGCCGCTTAGCCCCACTTCATGCGCTCTGCCAATCATTTCCCAAATACTGATTTCTCGTTCCGCTGCACCCACCACGAGTTTGGTGATGGTGGTGTCGCCAATGCCACGTTTGGGAAAATTGATAACGCGCTTGAGCGATTCTTCATCGTTCGGATTGCAGACCAAGCGATAGTATGAAACGAGGTCTTTGACTTCTTTGCGCTGGTAGAAGCTAAGGCCACCGTAAATTTTGTAGGGTATGTTTAACTTTCTTAGAGCCTCCTCAAATGATCGGCTTTGAGCATTCGTCCGATACAAAATGGCAAAAGCCGAGGGGTCTGCGGCAGTCTCGGCGCGTATGCTGAAGATTTGATTCGCTACAAAATACCCCTCATCGTTATCTGTCAGCGCACGATGCACTTTGATGAGGTCGCCCTGTTCGTTCGCGGTCCAAACAGATTTCTTTATTTGCTCTTTGTTTTTGGAAATAATAGAGTTGGCTGCTTCCACAATCACTTTTGTGCTGCGGTAGTTTTGTTCCAATTTGTAGAGCGCGTATTCTGGATAGTCTTTTCGGAAGTTTAGGATGTTTTGAATATTGGCGCCACGAAAAGCATATATACTTTGGGCATCATCGCCTACAACACAAACGTTTTCGTAGGCTGCACCAAGTTGTTTGATAATGAGGTATTGCGAAAAGTTGGTGTCTTGGTACTCATCGACTAGGATGTATTGAAACTTGTGTTGGTACTTGTGCAACACGTCTGGGAAGTCGCGAAGTAGTTCGTTTGTTTTGAAGAGCAAATCGTCGAAGTCCATTGCACCGGCTTTGAAAAGGCGCAAGTTGTATGCGGTGTAGATTTCGCTCATTTGGGGTTTTCCCGTGGAGCGGTCTTCCGCTTGAATTTCCGCATCGTTGGCATAATCGGCCGAACCAATAAGATTGTTCTTGCTTGAAGAGATGCGATTGTATACCGCACCAGGTTTATAGATCTTATCATCCAACCCCATTTCCTTGGTGATGGCTTTGATGAGGCCCTTAGAGTCTGCGGTGTCGTAGATAGAGAAATTGCGTGGGTAGTTGATGCGTTCGCATTCGCTGCGCAAAATTCGAGCGAATACGGAGTGAAACGTTCCCATCCAAATATTTCTGGCTTCGTGGTCACCCACCAATTTCCCGATACGCAATTTCATTTCGCGCGCAGCTTTATTGGTGAAGGTGAGTGAAAGTATTTGAAACGGATCTACTCCTTGGCGAATGAGGTGCGCAATGCGGTAGGTAAGCACGCGTGTTTTGCCCGAACCCGCACCGGCAATAACCATTAGAGGGCCATTGATATGTTCAGCTGCGGCGCGTTGCGCGTCGTTGAGTTCGGTTAAAAAAGTGGTATCAGTGTTCACCTCGCGAAGGTATATCCGACCAATGTCAAAAATGAAGTTAGAATATGAACAACGGCGTGAATTTAGTACGAGGTGGAAGCAGTGTTTTTTAGGATTACCCAATTACGGGGCGCAACTTTCAACCTTCAACTTTCAACCTTCAACCTTCAACTTTTGAGAACCGCAACGCCGCACATTCATCAACTGAAATTCGGTACTGCATATGCCTTCACGAGTTTGTCGTCGATGGATTTTCCCGACAGAATAACAAGGCGCTCTATCACATTTCGAAACTCACGCACGTTTCCTGTCCATTGTAATTCTTGCAATGCCTTGAGGGCGCTGGGCGATATTTCTTTCATGGGCTGCCCGTAGTCTTCGGCAATCAATTGTAAGAAATGCTGTGCAAGTAGCGGAATATCCTCTTTGCGTTCACTCAGCGATGGCACGCGTATCACAATGACGGATAGACGGTGAAACAAATCTTCTCGAAAATTTCCTGCTTCGATTTCTTTACGTAAATCTTTATTGGTTGCAGCGAATACGCGCACGTTTACTTTAAAATCTTTATCGCCGCCTACTCGTATGATTTTGCTCTCTTGCAGTGCACGAAGCACTTTGGCTTGAGCAGCTAGCGACATATCGCCTATCTCATCGAGGAAGAGTGTTCCTCCATCTGCCAATTCGAACTTGCCTTGTCGGGTTTTTATGGCTGAAGTAAATGAGCCTTTTTCATGGCCAAACAGTTCGCTTTCGATTAGTTCCGTCGGTATGGCAGCGCAGTTGACTTCGATGAATGGCCCTGATGCGCGTGCGCTTTTGTCGTGCAGCTGTCGTGCGACCAACTCTTTGCCCGATCCATTGCCTCCGGTGATTAAAACACGAGCTTCCGTGGGCGCCACGGTGTCAATCATTTTTTTGATTTCTTCAATCGCATTGCTTTTGCCGATAATCTGAAATGCTGGTGCTTTGGCGATTTTTTTTCGCAATGTTTTCGTCTCTTTCTGCAATGAGTTTTGATTGCACGCATTTCGAACGGTCACTAAAATGCGATTGAGATCGAGCGGTTTTTGGATGAAATCGTATGCGCCTTTTTTTATGGATTCTACGGCTGTTTCGATATTGCCATGACCGGTTATGATTACGACGGGCGTTTCAACGCCTTGTTCTTTCAACTTGGTCAGCACTTCGATGCCATCCATGCGCGGCATTTTGACGTCACAAAAAATAAGATCATAGGTTTCTTTCTCCACCCGCTTTAATGCAGTGGGTCCGTCTTCGGCTTCCACCACGTCGAACGATTCGTATTCCAAAATTTCTTTAAGTGCCTTTCGAATGGCTTGCTCGTCGTCGATGATGAGTATTTTTCCCATAGAGGTAGTAGTGAGCAGAGGCGGCTCAGCGTTTGTTTTTAAAGAGAAAGACCGAATTGAGTGAGAGAATAGCTACCGACATAACGATTAGAAAACTCACATTGGGTGAATAAGGTGGGCTCAAAAAGGTGAGCAGAATAATGAAAATTGAAAACCCGTAGAGTACAAAGCATGTTTGCCTGTGATTTAGACCCAATGCAAGCAACTTGTGATGGATGTGGTTTCTGTCTGCAGAAAATGGTGATCTGCCGCTGAGTGCGCGCAAGAGGAAGACGCGCAGAGTGTCCACCAGGGGGTATGCTAGTATAGCCATGGTGAGCACCGGTTTGGGCACGGGCTCCATATTCATAAGCATACGGCTTACAGGAAACTCAATTAGTTTGACTGCCAGAACGAAAAGAACCAGTCCGATAATCAAAGATCCGGAATCGCCCATGAAGAGTTTGGCTGGCTGAAAGTTGTAGACAAGAAAACCAAGCAAGGCTCCGGCAAGCCCAATAGCGAGCAAAGCGAGCGGTTGGTCGCCTGTTCGGTAAAACCAATACGAAAAGGTGACGCTGGCAATGAAACCGAAACCTGCGGCCAAGCCATCTACCCCATCAATCAGATTTATTGCATTCACGATAACGATGTATATAAACAGGGAGAGCGAAATGCTTATCCAATAGGGAAGGGAGTCGATGCCGAAAAGGCCCCAGAACTGGGTTATACGAATGTCGGCAACGTAGACCAGGATAGCGCCAACGGCCAAGTGAACCAGCAATTTCTTGGAAGGAGATACGCCGATAATGTCATCCTTTAAGCCTAAAAAGAATAAGACGAACATACACGCCACAAGGTATTTGAATTCATTGAGGGCTTCGATAGGGAAGTAGTTGCTTCCAAGAACCCATCCCTCCTTAGAGGGAAACCAAAGGCAGTAGGCAATGATGGTGCCCGCGAAAATCATAATGCCACCGATAGTGGGCACCGAACGCCTGTGTAGCTTACGTGCATCCCCCGGTTCATCGACTAGGTGCTTCAGCTTGGCCACCTTTATAAGTGACGGCGTTGCGATCAATACCAAAAAGAAGGCGGTAAAAAAAGACCCAAGGAGCTCGCGTAAAATTTCTGACACGTGTGGCGTATTTGGTTGAAGGTGGATGCGAAAATAGGCAATTCATTGCCCTTTCAGTGTGGTCAGAAATCCGTGTATTGATTGAAAATATGCGATTTCAGACCGATCCAAAGGTAGCGGGTTTCAGCGGTGAATAATGGCTGAGTGACTTGGACTACCGTTTGTTGTCGCCAGGTCATGCCCAGGCTCAGGGTGGTGCATGTTTGCGGCTGCACTATCCAGGAAAAGGATGCAGTCGCTTGGTACAAATCCCGTGTTCCCCACGCTACAAAGGGTTGAAAATTTTCATTCGGGTTGGAAGCGTAATCGCCCTGCGGACCGCCGCTTTGAATCGTTCGGTGCACGCGGCCCTCTGCCATCCATCTGCCTTTTCGGTAGTTCACACAAGCCAATTGCTCATTGAGTGCACTTCCTCCAGGGTGCCCCATGGGTTGGTTTGCGTGCGACATAGATTGAAGTGGGTAAGGACTAGCGTAGAGGTAATCGCCCGTGTGATTAATTTCGAGTTGGGCGTGAAGGCCATCGGTAAGTAAATCATACACCTCAACCCCTGCCTGCCAGCCAACACGTTTGGAGGCCCAATGGTCGATGGCCAGTTGTGCATAGAGTTTAACTTTCTTACCGGGTGAAAAGCGCAGGTTGAGTCCAAGCATGCTGTTGTCTTCCTGGTCTAGCCCTTCAACGGCGCTGTGTATTCCAATCAGCGGCAGAGCGGCCCACGCCGACGGCGCATGTGTGCCTGTGCTGTCGAAGCGATTCCAGATGGTGCTTTCGAAAATTCCAATTTCAACATTCGGATGCGGCGTGATACTCAAGTAGTGAACACTCGCCGATTTGGGTTTGAAAAGCGACTCGGGTACTTCACCTTTTGGCAGGCGTTCGAGTGTGCGCAGCTCGGCGTACATCGTGCTGTAGCGAATTTTTCCGTTCCATAGTTCGAAGCTCGCCTTGGCAAATGGGTAGACGAAGGTGGCGTCACTCCAGAGGATAGATCGGTAGCCGTGCCCATAAAATTGTCGTCCTTGCCCCATTTGCAGTGTAACCGACCGATGGGGCGCGAAGGTGAGCAAACTGGTTGCCATGGCGAAGTCGAAGCCTTGGTCACCAAACGCTTTTGTGCGCCCGTAGGAAGGGTACACTCCAGAGGATGCGTGCAACTGTCGTATGTAATCGGGCGCAAGTGTTTGAGTCTCGAAAAAGGCGCTCTGAAAACTAAACGTTGAACCGATATCGCCTTGAATTTGAATGCCTCGTTGGTTGAACATCAAATTGCCCGATTGAAAAGCACCGGTATCTGCTACGTCGCGGCCCACGGTCATGTCGAAGAGAGGGTCGAGTGTTATGCGGTAGTCTTCCCCTTGAATATCAACCGCATGATCGCGAAATAGTTTTGCCCCCACTTTCGAATAGCTGCGTTGGTGCTCGAGCCATTGCAATTCTGAGTTACCAATTGTTTTTTTTGCAATCCATGGTTTTTCTGCTGTGTGCATTGGCGTGCTGTCGTTGGCAAGCACAATGCGCTCTGCTTCTAGCATCCACAAACGATGGAATGGTATGCTTGTCTGTTGGCTCGCTGCACCGAAAGAGCTTAGGCAAGCAACAAAAAAGAGTAGAGGTATGAGGGGGCTTCGACTCATTTTGCGCGAAGCTCGGTCAGTTCTTTTGTTTTGAAGTCGTCATATACGGCAGCCACACCTTCGCGCAGTTCAATGCGGTGTTTCCAGCCTGCAGCGTTGATGCGTGACACATCCATGAGTTTGCGCGGTGTACCATCGGGTTTCTCCGTGTTCCAGCGTATGTCTCCTTTGAAACCCGTTATTTCCTTCACCATTTCTGCGAGGGCTTTTATGGAAAGATCCTCGCCCGTGCCGATGTTCACGAATAGTTTGTCGTTGTAGTGCAGCATGAGGTGTATGCATGCTTCGGCCAAATCATCTACGTGCAAGAATTCGCGCAATGGTGAACCGGTTCCCCACACTTCCACCTCTGCATCGTTATTCTGTGTTGCGGTATGAAATTTTCGAATGAGGGCAGGCAACACATGTGAGTTGTTGAGATCGTAATTGTCGTTGGGGCCATACAAGTTGGTGGGCATGGCAGAGATGAAGTTACATCCGTATTGGTCGCGGTATGCTTCACAAAGCTTGATGCCTGCAATTTTCGCTATTGCATAGGGTTCATTGGTTGCTTCTAAAAGTCCGGATAGCAGGCTCTCTTCTTTCAGCGGTTGGGGCGCCAATTTGGGGTAAATGCACGAAGATCCCAGAAACAGTAATTTTTTGCATTCAGTGCGATATGCCGCATCGATGATGTTGGCTTCAATCATCAAATTATCGTAGAGAAACTCTGCCCGATAAACGTTGTTGGCATGGATGCCTCCCACTTTGGCTGCGGCTAGAAAAACATACTCGGGTTTTGTTTGCGTAAAAAACTCACGCACTTGCTGTTGATTGCGCAAGTCAAGATCAGAGGAGTTGCGTGAAAGGATGTTGTTGAACCCTAGGTGTTGCAATCGTCGTATGATTGCGCTACCCACCATGCCTCTATGACCGGCAATATAAATGCGTGCGTTTTTTTCCATGGTTGCGAAGGTAAAAGAGAATCCGTGCTGCCAAGCAACAGCTCTGAAATGCAATTATTCCCGCACATCGAGTGCATCACGAAGGCCATTGCCAACCATCATAAAGGCAAGCACAAGAAGCATAATCATGAATCCAGGCACTATGGCTAGGTAAGCCAGATCGGTGGTGATGTAGGCATAGTGTTCGCGAATCATGTTGCCCCAGCTGGGCGTTGGAATTTGTGCGCCCAATCCAAGGAAGCTCAATCCGGCCTCGATTAAAATGGCCGAGGCAAAATTGGCTGCAGAAATGACGATTATCGGCGAGAGTATGTTGGGCAGCACGTGGTTGAAGATTATGCGAAGCTCAGAGAAACCCAGGGCGCGCGCGGCCTCTACATATTCTTTTTCTCGAATGCTCAATACTTGTCCGCGTGCAATTCGCGCAACTTCGACCCACATGGTTAGGCCTACAGCAAGAAATACTTTCCAAAAACCTGTTCCAAACGCAAACGTGATTGCCATCACAAGTATGAGTGTGGGCACAGCCCATACAACGTTGGTAAACCACATGATTACTTTATCTATCCAGCCTCGGTAGTATCCAGCCAATAATCCCAATGTAAGCCCAACGAGCAACGATAGGATGACGGCAATGCATCCGACAGCAAGAGAAATCATTGCGCCTGCCATGAGTCGAGAAAGCAAATCGCGTCCGTATTTGTCGGTGCCGAGATAGAACGTGCGCGAAAATTCTACGCCTTCTTTTTCATTTTTAAGGAACAGATTTGTGGGGGCTGTAATTCCTGCTGCCGATGTGTTTCCCACTGGCCAGTAGGTTGTCTCTTCAATAGCGGCGGTCACACGGTCAATAGGCACAGAGTTGTATGAATTTGCTTTACCGCCATCCAACCATTGTCGCCAACCATTTGTGGGGGATTGATCGTTTTGGATCCGGATTTCTTTTATGGTGCTTCCTGGCTTCAACCGACTGATGGTAAGGGCTTGGTCGTTGGCGTCTACCGTTGCGTCTGGTCTTATAAATGGCCCCAACAAGGAGATAAGTGCAAGTGCAACGATGAACAGGAGGCCAGCCATGGCAGGTGGGTTCGCACGAAACCGCTTCCACGCGATTTGAGAGGGCGATTGGTGCTTTACTGTGTTATTGTTTTTCGTCCCTTCCACGATGGTCGGATGAATTGGCTCATCAACGGGAACAAAGTTGCATAGAAGGGGTAAAGAAAAATGAGCAGGAAGTAAAATCTCTTTAGTCGTTTTATACACATCCATTTGCCTACCCGAACTATGAGCCATGCATCTAACACAACTTTGCCCGCCAAAATAATCAGAGGTATGTAAAAGGTTTTGGCTCCTGCTGCAACTGCTATTGCCATTAGAAGAAGCGAAGCGTTCGCAAGAAATGTGAGCTGGGCAAGCCCTTGCAACCAACTATCTTTTATAGCTCCTGTTTTACCCATCCACCGCAAGCGTTGAGTAGAAAAACCCATCCATGTAGTGTGCGGCGCGGAAGATACCCGCGTGTGTGGGTCGTGCACCCAAGCAACCTTTCCGCTAGGTTTTAGTGCATGCAAGAGGAACAAATCATCGCCACTTGTGATGTGCATGTCGGTGCGTGTCGCACGCGTCCTTTGGTAGGCACTTTTTCGAAAGCAAAGGTTTCCTCCATTGCAAAGAATAGGGTTTCCCACCATGGCCATGCCTGCCGTGATACCCATTACACTGGCAAACTCTACCTCTTGCAACTTACCCAGGGTGTTGTTGCCCGGGCCAATATGTAGCGGCAGAATAAGCATTTCGGCTGCGCTGTGAAGTGTCCAAGCAGCAATACGCTCGAGCCAACCCTCGCAGGGAGTCGTATCGGCGTCTAGTGTGATTATCCATTCTGTGGATGTATGCTGAACAGCCAGTTCAACGCCTTGTTTTTTACCGTGTGTTTGCTCTTGGTTTAACACAACGACATTGGGGTGCTGCTCAGCAAAAAAAGCGGCTAGTTTGGCCGACTCATCGGTGCTGTGATCATCGACGAGAAGGATGGATGTGCCTTGTATATTTCTAAGTTGAAGCGACAGCACACCAAGCAGTTTCGGTAAATGATCAGCCTCGTTTCGAAAGGGAATTATCAGTGTGAGGTGGTTGGCATTTGTAGCTTTTTCCGGCACGTGGTTGGGTGCATACCAGCAGGCAATCATTCTAAGCAACCAAAGCGCGTAGAGAAGATGGATTAGGCAAACTGCAATGAGAAAGAGTGTCATAGCTTTACAGCATCAAAGTAAAGAGCAATTGAGCAAAGAGCGCATTATTTTAGGAATCGATCCGGGCACAGCTATCATGGGGTATGGCCTCGTAGAGGTGCAGGGAAAGCAGATTAAGCTTATTGCAATGGGTGTTTTGCGATTAGATAAAATCGATGATCACCACTTGAAACTCCAGAAAATATTTGAGCGTTGCATCGAGTTGATTGACGGTTTTCATCCTGATGAACTTGCCATTGAGGCTCCGTTTTTCGGGAAAAACGTGCAATCGATGCTCAAGTTGGGTCGCGCACAAGGGGTTGCGATAGCTGCGGCCCTGAGCCGCAAGTTGCCTGTCACGGAATACGCACCACGAAAAATCAAACAGAGTATAACGGGCAGCGGAAGTTCGTCGAAGGAGCAGGTGGCGGCTATGTTGCAGCGAGTGTTAAACATTCCTGAGGCCGACATGCCAGAGAAGCTCGATGCCACCGATGGTTTGGCTGCTGCTGTGTGTCATTTCTACCAAAGCAACTCTCCGCTTACCTCAGGCAAGTCTTATAGTGGATGGAAGGCTTTTCTTTCGTCGAACCCAGATCGATTGGGTGGACCGGGCAAAAAGGGTTAACCCTTTTTTGTTGTTACTTGCGCGAAAATTTAATCGTATGAAATTCGGTACCAAGGCAATCCATGCCGGCCAGCAGCCAGACCCAACCACGGGTGCTATCATGACCCCCATCTATCAAACTTCGACTTACGTGCAAGAGGCTCCGGCCAAGCACAAAGGATATGCATATGCACGGGGGAAAAACCCCACGCGCTCAGCCCTCGAGGGCTGCCTTGCGGCATTGGAAAATGCAGAACACTGTTTGTGTTTCAGCAGTGGTATGGGTGCCGTAGACACCATCATAAAATTGTTAGTGCCCGGAGATGAGGTGATAGCCACCGATGATTTATATGGAGGTACCTATCGGTTATTCACCAAGGTTTTCGAAAAGATGGGCATTCGCTTTCATTTCGTGGACATGCACGATTTTGCAGCCGTTGCAGCTGTCATCAACGAGAAAACAAAAATGATTTGGATTGAGACGCCCACCAATCCGATGATGAAAATTATTGATATTGTGCATTATACTGCCTTGGCAAAGAGCCACGGCATTTGGTCGGTGGTCGACAACACATTCGCATCACCATACCTTCAAAACCCTTTGGATATGGGTGCCGATATTGTTATGCATAGCGCCACAAAGTATTTGGGTGGACACAGTGATGTGGTGATGGGCGCACTTATGACCAATTCCAAAGATTTGTACGATCAACTTGCGTTTATTACAAATTCGTGCGGACCAGTTCCGGGGCCGCAAGATTCCTTTCTGGTTTTGCGAGGGCTAAAGACACTGCATCTGCGCATGCGTGCTCACTGTGAAAATGGCCGCGCAGTGGCTGAATTTCTTCGCGCGCATCCGAAGGTTGGTAAGGTCTACTGGCCTGGGTTTACAGATCACCCGAACCATGAAGTTGCCAAGCGGCAGATGCGTGATTTTGGTGGCATGATTTCGTTTACGCTCAAAAGCGACTCATTTGATGATGCGAGTGAACTTGCACAGGCGATGCATGTTTTCTCTTTAGCCGAATCGTTGGGCGGTGTTGAGTCACTCGTTGGACACCCGGCATCTATGACACACGCATCGATACC
Organism: Chryseobacterium gleum; assembly: GCA_945869405.1. Lineage (GTDB taxonomy): Bacteria > Bacteroidota > Bacteroidia > Flavobacteriales_D > Sanyastnellaceae > JAIBBG01. The sequence continues at coordinate 13,447 of CAMBPD010000058.1, forward strand.
GCGTGAGGAGCGAATAAAAACTGGTTTGGTCGATTCGCTGCTACGACTGAGTGTAGGTGTTGAGGATGTGGAAGATCTTGTGGAAGATTTACGACAGGCATTGGAAAAAGTGAAGTAGTTAGAAACGCAATACTCTATGAAAAAAGGAAAGGTAGCCATCGTTGGAGCAGGTCTCGTGGGTAGTTTGTGGGCGGTATATATGGCTAAGCGTGGATACCAGGTAAAGGTTTTCGATCGCAGGCCGGATATTCGACAGCTGAAAATCGTACAGGGAAAGAGTATCAATCTTGCCCTAAGCGACAGAGGCTGGAAGGGATTGGAAGGCGCCGGAATTGCTGATGCCATCCGCGAAGTAGCCATTCCCATGCATGGTCGTATGATGCACGCTGAAGATGGTACATTGACCTACCAACCCTACGGCAAAGAGGGTCAGGCGATATACAGTGTCTCACGAGGTCTTCTCAACCAAACCTTGATGAAGTGTGCGTCTGAACTCAGCAATGTGGAGCTTGTTTTCCAGCACCGATGCAAAGACGTTGAGCTAGACACCAACACCGTGGTTTTTCAGAATGAAATTTTGGGCGAAGAATTTCGCGAGTCGTTCGACCAGGTGTTTGGCACCGATGGAGCATTTAGCGCAGTGCGCACGCGCCTCACTCGGCTCGATCGTTTCGATTATTCACAAACCTACCTCGACCACGGCTACAAAGAGCTCGAGATACCCGCAAATGCTGATGGCTCTCATCGTCTCGACAGTGCTTGTTTGCACATCTGGCCAAGAGGTGAGTTCATGATGATTGCTCTCCCCAACATCGACGGTTCATTCACGTGCACGCTATTTATTCCGTTTGAAGGAGAGCATGCATTGGCCAATCTAAAGACCCCCGATGCCGTTCGTGATTTTTTCCAAACACATTTCCCGGATGCGGTTGCGATGATGCCTGAATTGACAGACGATTTTTTTGCAAACCCGGATGCAAGTTTGGTCATGACCAAATGCTACCCATGGCACTACAAAAACAGTATGTGCCTGATGGGTGATGCGGCACATGCCATTGTGCCATTTTACGGTCAGGGCATGAACGCAGGATTTGAAGACTGCACCTATTTGAACGCTTTGCTCGAAGAGCATCATGACGATTTTGATAAAGTGCTCCCTGAATACACACGGTTGCGAAAACCCGCTGGAGATGCCATTTTGCAGCTAGCGTTGAACAATTACATCGAGATGCGCGATAAGACAGCCGACAAAGATTTTTTGTTGCAGAAGCGCATTGAGAACCGCTTCAGCACAAAGCACCCGAGCTTATGGAAATCATTGTATGAACAAGTTTCCTTTTCTCACACTCCCTATCAAGACGCTCTTCAAAACGGATATGATCAGCAAAAGTTGATGGATAAGGTTATGGCGATAGAGGGTATTGAGAGTAAGTGGGATTCGAGCGAGGTGGAAGAGCAAATGCTTCAGTTGATAGGCGCACACAACTAGTGGTTGTAAAATTGAG
>CAMBPD010000059.1 GCA_945869405.1 Chryseobacterium gleum
TCATCATCGGTTTGAGTAGCGATGAGAAAAAAGACAAGGCTCTTTGTATGCAAGCCGGTATGGACGACATTTTGGAAAAGCCCATGCATACCGATGCGTTAGAAGAGAAAATAAACTACTGGATTATCCAAGAGTAATTTCTGATCTCGTAAGCAAACCTTCCGAGCAAATCCCTAAAATCCATTGCCTAGCCTAGCACCTTATCTGCTAATCGCAAGCCATGAAAAGATATTTTAAATTCACTCTTTTCTTGCTACTTATTTTTAGCAACACGTGTTCAGGACAAGAACAACGTGATAGCGTAAACTATCGCCGCAGACAAGCCATAGTCACATCATCAACCATAGCCACAGCAGCACTTAGCTATACACTCCTGAACGAGTTGTGGTACAAAAACTATCCTCGAGCAACCATGCATTCATTCAATGATAACAGCGAGTGGTTGCAAGTCGATAAGTGTGGACATGCATTCACGGGGTACACGCTAACGAAACAGTTCAGTGAGCTATACGCGTGGGCATCACCAAAGCAAGTCGACACATGGCGTGGTGCAACTACAAGTATGCTTTACCTAACAAGCATTGAACTACTCGACGGTAGAAGCGCGCAATGGGGCTTTTCTTGGGGGGACATGTTTGCAAATGCAGGTGGAATTTTACTTCACACATCGCAACAATTTTTTTGGAAAGAGCAACGCATCGCACTAAAATTTTCTTACGCGCCATCACCATTTGCGAGTATGAATTCAGATGTGTTAGGTCGTAATTTTCAACAACGCCTTTTGAAAGACTACAACGCACAAACGTATTGGGCATCATTCAACATCTATCGCTTTCTGCCGTCTAGCGCGGATTTCCCGCGTTGGATGAACATTGCAATTGGATACGGAGCAACAAAAATGATAGGTGCAAATTTCATCACTGATGATGTTAATAATTTTCAGCGACAACGTGAATTCTACTTTTCAATTGATGCAGATTTGGAAAGTGTTCAATGGAAGAAAAAATGGATGCGTCGAACAGCAAAAGTTTTGAGCTTCATAAAAATTCCAGGACCAACTTTAGAGATTCGTGAATCAGGTAAAATAAAATTTCACGGATTGTTTTTTTGAAAGCGAAAAGAAGAGAAGATTAAAAAATGGGAATTTACAGAGTTACAGAAATTACGCAAGCTTCGCCAAAAAGTTGGGAAGATGCTACTTGTAAAGTTGTAGAAGAAGCCATGTTACGCTTCAATTCAATTAGCTCTGTTTATGTGCAAGACCAGACCGCAAGAGTAGTGAATGGAAAAGTGAATGAATTTTGCGTTACGGCCAAGGTTACTTATGAAATTGTAAATCACAAATCAACCGTTACAAATATGAAAACAAAGTCAAAGTCGCACGCTGCCCCAAAGGCCGTGAAGAAAGCTGCTCCTAAGAAAGCTGCTGCACCAAAGAAAGCTGTTGCTAAGAAAGCTGCTGCTCCTAAGAAAGCTGTTGCTAAGAAGGCTGCTCCTAAGAAAGCTGCTGCTAAGAAAGCCGCTCCTAAGAAAGCTGTTGCTAAGAAGGCTGCTGCTCCTAAGAAAGCTGCTGCTCCTAAGAAGAAGTAATTTTCTTACGAACGAAAATGAAAACCCCGCTATGCGGGGTTTTTTGTTTTCCCATTTTCTTACTTGCTTAAAATCAAATAGACAGGTAAATGGTCTGAATATCCTCCTTTGTATGCATCGCCCGCATAAGATCTGCTTGGGCGAGCCACTCCCTCCTTGTCTCGAAACAACAACTTCTCATCGCGCAAAACACCGGCTGATTGCTCTGTCACATGCAGTCCTGTTGACTCCATCATCTGCTTAGAGGTAATCATTTGATCCAAGGCACCCCACTCGCCTTTGTAGAAATAGGAACCTTCTCCCTTGGCATGTATCGCATACATCTGGTTGTACAAAGAAGCATCTTTCGTGCCCTTTGCTTGCAGCACATCAAGCATACTCTTATCGACCGGGTGGTCATTGAAATCACCCATTATCACAATCTTAGCTCCAGCATCCTCACGAAGAAGTGTGCTAACCTTTTCACTTACCAATTGCGCAACTGCAATCCTGTTTGGCTCACTCTCCGCTTGTCCGCCACTTCGACTCGGCCAATGGTTCACAAAAAAGTGAATCCATTCGTTTCGCAACCTAGCCTTTACGTGCAACACATCGCGCGTGAAGTCCTTCGCATCTGGCAATGCTATCGTGTAATAATCAAAATGCACATCTGTGAGTCTTGTTGGATCATAAAGAGCTGCAACATCTATTCCTCGCTCATCCGGGCTATCTGCATGGATGATTGCGTATTCATTACTTCTCAAGTTCGGCTGCTTGACTAGGTCCGTCAAGACGGCTCTATTTTCTATCTCACACAACCCTATAAATGCCGGCATTTCGCCCGGCAACAGATCAACAACTTCAGAAATACGACTTAATTTTTCTGCATACCGCAAGGAGTTCCATTGCAGTTTTCCCTCAGGGGTGAAATCTTCATCGAGAGTGAGTGGGTCGTTCAACGTATCAAATAAATTCTCGACGTTATAGAAGGCCACGACAACTTCATTGGACGGGGTGCCACCATTTTGCTGAATCGACGAACATGAATTGAACACTGCAACAAGAGCAATGCACACGAAAACTGAAACACCTGTATTCATGAATATTTTTTTTTGCAAAGATGGCCTTCTCTTTTCGATTATCCACAAAACGAAACCTTATATCCTTTGCTAACGTATCGATAAGCAAAACTGAAAACCGATGGACACAAAGAAATTCTATACGCTCATGCTCGGCATGTTCACCTTTGGACATGGAGTGATGGCGCAAACGCAACTACAGCCCAAAACCGTGAAGCTCAACGCGATGATGCAGACGGCTGCAGAAGGACAGATAGCCTACCGCATGCAGCTTACCCCGCTAGACGAAGACAAATACAGTGGTGTGGTTTACGACGGAATGGATAATCTTAAAATAGAAGGTCAGTACATCGAGCGCAACGCCAAGTACATTGAAGATGGTTATTTCAAATACTTCTTTCCCGACGGAAGGGTGGAAAGCGAGGGTCAATACCAATCCGGTGTCAAGATTGGCCATTGGAAACGTTTTGATTTCGCTGGAAACCCGAAACCAGACCGATACTATCCGCCATCCAGCGCCAGCATGCGACGTAAATCGATGAACATCGACATATCCACAGATAACTAAACTTCCAAGCGTGTCTTCCTACCTTTGGCCGACATGCACACCCGAAATACCTGCCGAACCTATCTTTCGATAGCACTGACCGTGTCGGTGCTTTCGGCATTTGTGTCGTGTAGCAGCGAAAAACAATCGGAGTCTACCTCTGTGTTTTGTTACAACGAGAATAATGGCATAACCACTTTAGACCCTGCCTTCTCGCGTGACATTGAAGTGATGTGGGCAACCAATCAGTTGTTTGACGGATTGGTAGAGCTTGACAGTGCAATGCAAGTAATTCCCTGCATTGCGCGCAAATGGGAAATCAGTAGCGATGGGTTGCACTACCGTTTTGTTTTACGCGATGATGTTTATTTCCATCCAAGCCCATTATTCTCTGACTCCACGAAAAGAAAAGTAGTCGCCTCCGACTTTGTGTACAGCTTCAACCGAATACTCGACCCAGCAGTAGCTTGTCCTGGTTCTTGGATATTCAGTAGCGTCGACCGAACCATTGGCGGAGGCTTCCAAGCCATAAGCGACAGTGTTCTTGAAATTCATTTGAGCGCACCCTTTCAACCTTTTCTGAGCATACTCAGCATGCAGTACTGCAACGTGCTACCGAGGGAAGTAGTAGAACACTATGGCGCCGACTTTCGGGAGCACCCAATAGGCTCTGGGCCCTTTCGATTTGCATTTTGGTATGAGCAAGTTGCCTTAGTTATGCATCGCAATGATCGATACTGGATGCGCGACTCGTTGGGCAACAAAATGCCGTACCTCGATGCTGTGAAAATAGAATTTGCCAAAGACATGACGGTAGAGTTTCAAGGATTGTTGCAAGGAAAATACGACTTCATGAGTGGCATTCATAGTTCATTCAAAGATGAGCTACTCGATCAATCAGGCAATCTTGCTCAAGCCTACTCCTCTACTCTTAAATTTCAACGAACACCATTTATAAAAACGGACTACCTCGGATTTCAATTAGACCCAGCAGCAGCAATCAATGAGGCATCACCTCTTATGGATGTGCGCGTGCGCCGAGCAATTTCATATGCCATCAATAAACAAGAGATGGTTACCTACCTTCGAAACAATACTGTTTTTGCGGCATACGAAGGTTTTGTTCCACCCACGCTCAACCCACGAAATACATCAACCTTCTATCCATACGACCTTAGCAAGGCCAAGGCATTGCTCACTGAAGCCGGATTTCCAGATGGAGTGGGCATGCCGGAAATTGTACTTTCTACCACCGGAGACTACACAGATTTGATGGAATATATACAACATGACCTCCGTAAAATAGGCCTTCAAGTGCGCATCAATGTATTGCAAGGCCCTGCGTTGAGAGAGCAGTCAGCAAAAGCACAACTCGCCGTTTTTCGAAAATCATGGCTTGCGGATTACGCCGATGCGGAGAACTTCTTGACTGTTTTTTACTCGCCCAATTTCTGTCCTTCAGGCCCCAACTACACACACTATAAAAATGCGGACTTCGATGCGCTTTACGAACAGATACGGAGAGAAACAAACGACTCCATTCGATTACAAAAAGTAGCCGCACTCAATGCATTGTTGATGGAAGACGCCCCTGTCATTCCACTCTATTACGACCAGGTATCTCATTTCGTGCGCAGCAACGTGCATGGCTTGCAAACGAATCCTGTGAACATGTTAGATTTACGACCTGTTCGCAAAAATTAAACGCTTCATTCGGGAATTATGAGCCTCAAGATTGATATGCATACTCACATCATGCCCAAGGTGGTTCCCGACTGGTCTGCCCAATTTGGTTATGGTAGTTTCATTCACCTCGACCACCATCGCCCAGGGTTTGCGCGAATGATGATGGGTGACAAGTTCTTTCGAGAAATAGAGTCGAATTGTTGGGATGCACAAATTCGCATCGAGGAATATGCCAAATACAAAACACAAGTACAAGTGGTGTGCACCATTCCTGTGTTGTTTGCCTATTGGGCCCAACCCAAAGATGGCCTTACCGTGGCAAGGTATCTAAACGACCACATCGCTGACATCGTTCATCGCTATCCTAAACATTATGTAGGACTTGGCACGCTGCCCCTTCAAGATATTGACTTATCGATAGCCGAACTTGAGCGCTGTAAATCCATAGGAATGAAAGGCATTCAAATTGGGAGCAACGTGAATCAACAGAATCTTGGCGAACCTGTTTTCGAGCCCTTGTGGCAAGCTATCCAAGACCTGGACCTGGCGGTGTTGGTTCACCCCTGGGAAATGATGGGCCAGGAAGAGATGAAAAAATACTGGCTGCCTTGGTTGGTGGGTATGCCGGCAGAAACTGCACGGGCTATGTGCTCATTGATTTTCTCTGGTGTCTTAGAAAGGTATCCGCAAATTCGCTTCAACTTCGCACACGCGGGAGGTTCTTTTCTACCCACGCTAGGACGCATTGAACACGGATTCAATTGCAGGCCAGATTTGGTGGCTATAGACAACCCCATAAATCCTCGAGAATACGTTGGGAAATTCTGGGTAGATAGCGCAACACACGACGATAAACTCTTCCAGTATGTGCTCGACATGCAAGGTTCGAAACGAATTACCCTAGGAACTGACTATCCATTTCCTTTAGGGGATTTAGAAGTTGGGAAATTCATTACCGACATGAATTTAGAAACTTCTGTGGTCGACGATGTTTTCTGCAACTCCACTCTTGAATGGCTGAAGCTGAATGCCGCTGACTTCAACCTTGACTAATTTTTTTCGGCCGGAACTACAAGCAGAATACGTTGATCTTTTTGATTCACGAAGGCATCGTATCGTCGTCTATTCTGTTTTCGCACTGCATTTACTTTGATGGTGAGTACGGGAATACCCACCACTGTATCAGCCTTAAAACCGATTACTTCCGACCTGACAAAAACATTGTCTAACGAGTCTTGACTGATCACGCTCTGGCCAATTTTAGCTATCAACGAATCAGGAAAAAAAAGAGGATCTACTATAGGCCGAAGCGTTTCGACACCGTCCTTTGGATGCCATTTAAAAAACGAGCTCACACGGTCGATGCAAGCATCAGCCAACTTTAGCTCTGCATCGGTGAACGTTCGAGAAACAATGCGAGAGTCTTTGCCCACGGCCATTTTGATGTATTGTGCGTCTTGCGGGTTGGGCAGATTGTTGTAAAAAGCCAGCCCAGCAACAGAGAGCACATCATCATCGCTGTATGCGCTGCTCCATTGAGCATTCTCAATCGAAAGTGCATAAACATTTCCCGTTGACGCTTTTCGCACGTCGATATCGTAATCAGTTCCTTGAATCAATTGAGCGGCAAAAGCACCTGCCTCCTTCACGTGTGGATCCGTGCAGCCAACCATCAATAGGGTCGCAAAAAAAGACGTGTATGTTCTATAGTTTACTCTTCTCATCACCACACAAAATTGCCTTTGAACGTGCGTTCATTACCCACCGCATCGACAATCCTCAGTTCGAATGAATGATTGCCTGGTTGGATGAATTGGTTATGAAAATAGTAGGTCAGTCGGGCAGATTTCGCATCGTATTCCATCAGCGCCCATTTCCCATCTATTGTCGGAATGATCTGATCCACGCCCGAAAGTCCATCGCTTATTTTGAATGAGAAACTATTCTTCCCTTTCAACGATGGTGCAAAATCGACTGCTGTAATTGCAGGTCGCACTGTATCAGTCATCAAAGCATAATAACCCAAGTAGATTGGATTTGCCGTTATCCAACCGTTTTCATACGTGCTCACCTCTGCGATTAGTTTGTTCTTGTCGGGGTCCCATCGTACCACGGTTGTTTTATTCTCGAGGCCAGGCCGCACTTTGTCGGCCTTAATCGACAACGAAAAGGCATTGTGCACCGGTTCATATGGCGAGGCAACTTGGAAAGTAGATCCAATCGCGTTGGGCACTTTTGATGATTCTGTGATAGTCAAATCCAAGTTTTCGTAGAGCGTCATGGCCTTCATCGAGAGCTTCACGGAAGATGTTTCGATAGCATTATCCTGTTCCCAATTCCAACGAGCGAGACACGAAGCAGAAGGCGCGCCCTTTCCAGGAGTAGTTTGTGCTTGCACAGCAAACTTCACTCGGCTCTCATTGCCCGAAATATCGGTAAGCCTGTATTCACATTGGTGTGTCTTCCCATCGCGAAAGCTCAGCACGCCGTCGTTGACCAAGTTATCGTATATATCGAGTGGGTTGCCTGGCAAGCGATAGGAGCCATGTATGGAGCTTCTGTCCTTTTTAAATCGCTCGTAGATAGTATGAGCATTCATGGCGCGATTGGTCGCAAAATCGAGTCGATCCATTCGCTGACCGTACACTTGAAGACCGTCCACAAACAATTCGATGCGATAGATGCCGCATCGATTACTATTTCCATCCAGCATATCGGTGGTGGTCACAGCGAACCCAACATCGCCGTATAGTTTAGGCAAAACGGTAGACTTCAAGGCCCCGCCTTTCGTTTCGAGTGCAACCGGCAAACGCGCACCATTTACCCACGACGAATCCGAAAGAGGCACAAACCAGACGTGCGAAGCGCTCGGGGGTATTTTGTCTTTGACATCGAAACCAAACAACAGTGGGTTAATCAACTTTTCCGTTTGGGTTTCGCGAACTTCAAAATGCAAGTGCGGCCCGCCACTACTACCTGAATTTCCTGACAACCCGATAATTTCTCCTTTCGCAACGGCCAACGTTCCCTTCTCAGGAAATAAATCGACACTAAATGACTCCAATTCATACTGTTGACGTTTCACGTATTCGTCGATCTTGGCTGAGTATTGAAGTAAGTGACCATACGCAGTTGTGTATCCGTTCGGATGATCGATATACAACCCATAGCCATAGCCTGAAGGAGCCACTTTAATGCGGGAAACATAACCCTCTGCCGATGCAAGCACGTTAAGCCCTTCACGCTGCTCGGTTTTTATATCGATACCCGCATGAAAGTGATTGGTACGTAACTCGCCGAAGTTTCCAGAAAGATTAAGCGGTACTTCAAGCGGTGAGGCAAAATAATCTTGAGGATACTCTTTTACCTGGGCATGCACGTGAGTAGACATCACCGAAATAACAAGGTACAAAACAAAGACAGGAAAGAAATTGGAACGAGAGTGCATAGCAAGCGAATATTGCCATCACCTTTCCTTGATTGACAATGCTGAGGGATACATATGAACATTGGAAAAAGGAAAAATCTAACTTGCTGCATGACAATCTTCCCTTAAATTTGGCACTCAATCATTATTGACTCTATTCTATTCAGAACCAATGAATGAACTTTTGATCGAACGCATACAAACAAAAATTGTCCAACTTGGCGAAGCTAAGTTGGGGCTTCAACAGCAGGTTCAGCGGCTGCGTGAAGAAAATGAAGCCATGCATCGTATCAACAAAGAACTTCAACAACAGGTGGATGAAATGGGCAGTAAAGTCAACAATATTGTAAACACCAGCTCGATGCCGGCTCCGCAGGACGATAACTTCCGCGGGCTTACCCGACACAGGATCAACGAGTTGGTGAAGGAAATCGATGAGTGTATCACGCTTCTCAATAAATAAGCAATAGACATGAGCGAAATTTCGATCAAAGTGAACATTGCAGGTCGCACCTACCCACTCACACTGGGTAGTGCCGAGGAAGTAAACATCCGCAAGGCAGAGACCGCTATAGAAGAGAGCATCCAAGCATTCCAACAGAACTACGCAGTAAAAGATAGACAAGACTTATTGGCTATGGCTTCCTTACAGATGGCCGCTAGCGCAATGAAAAACATGGAACCACGCATTGAGCGTGTGGTCGAAAAAATAGTCGAACGAGTAGAAGTGCCTACCGACCTGTCTCCATCACTGCTAATTTTGGAAAGTCAATTGGACCATTACCTAGCCTGATACGCGCACCAATTCCTGTTTTTTTTCCAGTGTCATACCCAAAGGCAAAATGCCTTGGGACATAATATAATATGATAAAGCTATGGACGGAACAATTTATGTACTCGTTGCCTCGCTTGCTGGAGTTGCCGTTGGTGGCGGTTTCACTTGGGTGGTCTTCAACAATATTTTGAAGAACAAAAAAGAGGGAATCCTTGCAGAAGCGACGAAGGAAGGAGAAACGATTAAAGAAAAGAAGATTCTACAGGCCAAGGAGAAGTTTTTGGAAATGAAGAATCAGCACGAAAACGAAGTTCGTGAACGAAACAAGCGTCTTCAACAAGGAGAAGACAAGATAAAGTCACGCGAGCGTGATTTATCGCAGCAGGTTGAGCAGTACAAGCGGAAAGAGAAAGATATTGATTCACACCGTGAAAATCTGAACAAACAACTCGACACGACTCAACGCAAACAAGCAGAACTCGAAAAGAGCAACACCAAAGTAGTTGCATTGCTCGAAGAAACGGCCAAAATGAGTGCTGATGATGCCAAGGCAAGGCTTATGGAGCAGCTGAAAGAAGATGCGCGCAATGCTGCTGCAAGTCAGATTCAGGGTATTGTTGACGAGGCGAAATTAAAGGCCAACCAAGAAGCGAAGAAAATTGTCATTCAAACCATACAACGCACCGCCGTTGAACATGCAGTAGAAAACAGTGTGTCGGTATTCAATATCGAAAACGACGAGATCAAAGGCCGCATCATAGGCAGAGAAGGTCGCAACATACGCGCGCTGGAGGCTGCAACAGGAGTGGAAATCATCGTCGACGACACCCCAGAAGCCATTGTATTGTCGTGCTTCGACCCGATACGCCGCGAAATTGCGCGTCTGTCTCTTCACCAATTGGTAACAGACGGACGTATTCACCCGGCACGTATCGAAGAAGTAGTGGCCAAAGTGTCCAAAAACATCAACGATGAAATCGTTGAGATTGGCAAGCGCACCACTATCGAGCTCGGTATACACGGGCTCCATAGCGAGCTCATACGCATGGTGGGTCGAATGAAATATCGCTCATCTTACGGACAAAACCTTCTTCAACACTCACGCGAAGTAGCAAACCTTTGCGCAACGATGGCGAGCGAACTTGGTTTAAATGCCAAGACAGCGAAACGCGCGGGTCTCTTGCACGACATAGGCAAGGTGCCAGATGATGAGAGTGAATTGCCACACGCAATTGCAGGTATGAAGCTCGCGGAAAAGTATGGAGAGAAGCCCGACGTGTGCAATGCCATCGGGGCTCACCACGACGAGATTGAGATGACCACGCTGCTCTCGCCGATCATACAAATTTGTGATGCCATCAGCGGCGCCAGACCAGGTGCTCGCCGCGAGGTAGTAGAAGCTTACATACAGCGTCTTCGCGACCTTGAAAACATGGCGCTTGAATACAACGGTGTTTCCAAAGCATTTGCTATTCAAGCCGGACGTGAATTACGCGTAATGGTTGAAGCAGATAGAGTTTCTGACGATCAAGCAGATGCATTGGCAATTAGCCTTGCCAGCAAAATCGAAACAGAAATGACATACCCAGGCCAGGTGCGTGTAACCGTTATTCGTGAAAAGCGCGCGGTAGGTATTGCTCGATAAACCGTTCGAGGTTGATAGTTGAAGGTTGAAGGTTGCTGAACCTTGAAAGTCATGTACTTTCTTCGCAGCTACTTTCAACCTTCGGCATTTAACAATCAACCTGATAGATTCATTGAGTACCAAAGAACAAATGGCTTCAAGCTTCAGCTGGAACACACTCACGGTGGTGTTGCAGGTGTTAATTCAATTGGCCTACACGGGATTGCTTGCGCGACTCGTTGAAAAGGATTCCTTTATGCTCATGGGCATAGTTCTGGGTATAATGGGCTTCGCAGAGATATTCTCACAAGTAGGAGTAGGTCCTGCCCTTATCCAACGCAAAGAAGTTCACCAACAACACATCAATGGGGCGTTTTATACCGCCGTTATTCTAGGGTTAGGATTTACGCTGCTCTTTTTATTATTGGCTCCTTTTATCGCAACCTTCTATGAACTGCCCGAGCTCAAGTCCATAACTCTCGTGGTGTGCACAAGCTTCACAATTTCTGCCTTTGCTGTGGTGCCACGGAGCATGATGATGAAACACATGCGTTTCAAAACCATGTTCAAAGCCAGTATGATTTCCATTGTCGGCGGCAACCTCATCGTGGGGCTCACTTTGGCTTACATGCAGTGGGATGTGTGGGCCTATGTATGGGCATTGTTTGCGCAAAACTTGCTGATGACACTTGCCTTGTGGTATTTCGAACCCGTGCGAATAACGTTTAGTTGGGAATGGAAATACACCCAAGAACTTGTGCGCTACGGCGCAGGCAGCACACTCTTCAACGCTCTTAACTACTTGGCTACAAAACTAGATGTGCTGCTTCTGCCGCGGGCACTGAGGGGGGCACAGCCAGAACTAACCGCCATTCAACGCAACATGGCCTCCTACTTCGAGCGTGCTAGCTACGCCATGACGCAACCCATAACGGTCATGGGGAAACTGAGCGACAGCGTTCTATTCAGCGGCATGTCGCGCATGCAAGACGATACCGAGCGGCTACAAAAAACAATCACGCTTGCGACTGCACTGCTTGGGGCGATTCTTATCCCCACCGCTGCATTCATCTACTTCTTCGCCGACGAGCTCATCATCTTGTGGCTTGGTATAGACTACGTGGAGACGGCAGACATTCTGAAAATCCTTTTTGTTGCAGCCGTGTTCCGGTCATTGAGCAAACTAGGCGATTCACTGCTTCGGGCTAAAGACGCCGTTTATCAGGGCTCATTTGTAAAAGCCATATATGTCATTTGCATGGCCATTGGAATATGGTGGGGCGCAGGCCTCAGCATGCGTGGTGTAGCCACAGGAATTGTAGTGGCCACCATTCTTCATTATCTCATAAACATGCACCTCAGCACTCGACTGATTCAACTCAGGTGGGCCTCCTTGATCAAAGCATGGTTCCCCGGCATAGTGCTAGGTGTGGTCTCCTTTGTTGCTTCTTGGGGTATTCATGTGTTGACCACCACACTGCTCTGGCCAGTATATTGGGTTCTACCCGTTGCCATTTTTTTGGTTCCTACTTTCGCCGCCGCGACTATTTTCCTTTTTCCTAACCTACTCGGCCCACGTTCCAGTAACCCTCTCAACTACCTTCCAAACCGTGTCAAACAATTCGCTGTGATAAGCAACCTTCTGGCACGATTGCAGTAAAAACTGAGCATGATAAAAAAGATCAGGATATTATGGACACTGCTAGGTTGTGCACTAAGCGCAATGAATCATGCACAATGCAGAATTACAGTTGAAGCACCTGATAGCCTACCGTTCTTATTTTCCGTGAACGAAACAAGTGTAAATCAAACTCCGATTTTCTCGCTCACTCTCGACCAACCCGTATCGGGAAAAGTAAATTTCCGAGCGTCATTTCTTCATCGCCCAGAATTGAGTTTTTCGCAAGTGATTACCATAAAAAAAGGGACGGCTATCAACTACGCTATTGAGCGCAGTAAAGGCAATCTAAAGTTCATTCTGAAGAGCGAGTCGGTTTTTCAGTTGCCAGACATGCACCCTCTCGGACAACCAAACGAACCCCTCGCGACAGATAGCCTCAAGACACCCCACTTAGGTTGTTACCCGGTAACCGATGAAGAAGACTTTCTCGCCATGGTGAGTGAAGCGGATGGGCAGCATTTCGAATCACAAAAGCTAGCTACCATGTCGCGGTTTGCTTCTGCCCAATGCATACGCACCGAACAGTTGAAAATTATGATGGGCAAATTGTCGCAAGAAGACAACAAGCTAGCGCTCCTTTCCGCTGCCAAAGGACACGTCTATGATCCGACACAATTAAATGAAGTTCTCAGCGAGTTTTTTCTTGCCCGCAATAAAACCAAAGCTTCAGAATTGATTCTTACCGACAGATAGGCCTCACTTGTGTAATTTCGTGGACTTAAAATCAACACAGATTTCTCCATGAAAAAAGTCCACAATTTCAGTGCAGGCCCTTGTATTCTTCCACAAGAAGTCATTGATCAAAGCGCAGCGGCCATCCAAGAATTCGACAACATGGGGCTCTCGCTTATCGAAATTTCCCATCGATCGAAAAACTTTGAAGCCGTAATGGAAGAGGCCCGCTCATTGGTGAAAGAAATTCTACAACTCCAACCGAGATACGAGGCACTCTTTCTTCAAGGAGGAGCAACACTTGGCTTTTACACAGCGGCACTGAACTTCATGAAAGAGGGCGGACGTGCGGCATACACCAACACGGGTGTTTGGGCGGCAGCGGCCATTAAAGAAGCCAAACTTGTCGGACAAGTGGATGTCATAGGCGATTCATCTGACAAGAACCACAGCTACATTCCACACGTTGAAGTGAGCGGAGAATATGACTATTTCCACTTCACCTCCAACAACACTATTTACGGCACACAATACCAAGACTATCCAGCGTGTGCGATGCCGAAGGTGTGCGATATGAGTTCAGATATTTTCTCAAAGCAATTCGACGCCAATGAATTCGCGCTTATTTACGCAGGCGCTCAAAAAAACATGGGGCCAGCAGGCACCGTTCTCTATATTGTGGATACGGAACAACTGGGTAAAACAGGCCGCAAGCTTCCTACCTACATGGATCTAAAAGCTCACATCGACAAGGACTCGATGCTCAACACTCCGCCGGTTTTTGCGGTATATGTGAGCATGCTCACGCTTCGTTGGATAAAAGCAAACGGCGGATTGAAGGGCATGGAAGAACGCAACCGCGCAAAGAAAGATTTGTTCTACAATGAGCTTGATCGTAACTCCCTCTTCCACGGACACAGCGAACCAGCCTCACGTTCCTGGATGAACCCCACCTTCCGCCTCAACGACGACAGCTTTGCCGCTGAGTTTGATACGATGTGGAAAGAAGCGGGCATCAGTGGCATCGCCGGACACCGATCTGTAGGCGGCTACCGCGCGAGCATGTACAATGCGCTGCCCATCGAAAGCGTGCAAGTGCTGGTCGACGTGATGAAGGAGCTCGAGAGAAGCAAAGGCTAAAAACGCACCCCTGCCCTCGACAAAAGACTGGGGTAAGGACGCACTGCAATGCGTCCACCACAGAAGGACGCACTGCAGTGCGTCCCAGACAACAGAGATAGACATAGCACAGACATAGACACAAAAGCCAACTCCTTATGAAAATCCTCGCCAACGACGGTATCGACAGCACCGGTAAGAAAGCCCTTGAAGCCATGGGCTGCACCGTTATCACTGAAAAAGTAGCACAGGAAAATTTAGCTGCGGCAATCAATGCAGAGGGCTATGAAGGCCTGCTGGTGCGCAGTGCAACCACCGCACGCAAAGACTTGATTGATGCATGCCCGGGATTGAAGTTCATCGGCCGCGGCGGTGTAGGCATCGACAACATTGATGCGGACTATGCGCGCGGTAAAGACATCGATGTGTTCAACACGCCGGCTTCAAGTTCGCAGGCTGTGGCAGAGTTGGTAATGTCGGTGCTGTTTGCAGCAGCTCGCGGTGTATACGATAGCGGTCGCCACATGCACGCGGCTGACGGAAAAGCATTCGAAACCCTGAAAAAG
>CAMBPD010000060.1 GCA_945869405.1 Chryseobacterium gleum
ATTATCGTTTGGATACCCGCTTTATGGGCCGGGTTCTGGCTCCCAGAAACCTATGGCAAAGACTTAAGCTTTGTGGAAGAATGATGCATTGAACGCATCGTGTTATACCCTCTCAATAATTCCATGCACATCGGAGTAATAGCATGCCCATAGCCCCAGCGGGGCGACATCTCAGTCACACACCACGATACTTCACATGGCCCCTAGCCCCAGCGGGGCGGCATCTCAGTCACACACCGCGATGCACCACAAGCCTCATAGCCCCGGCGGGGCGGCACCATAATCATCAAAAATATACTCGGGTAAAAAGTCAACCTCATGCGCTTTCAGAAATCCGAGATACTCCTTGCGAAACGTCGTCTTTCGATGATGTGCCTCTTGCCGCTTTATATAATTAGCGACCCGCTTCACTTGAGACTTACTCACCGAAAAAGCGCCAAAACCGGATTGCCATTCAAACTTACCCGATACAAAGCATTGCTCGTTGATCCATCGCGATGAATTGGCCTTGATGTCTCGAACGATTCCTGATGGCGCGCAATCGGGACTTAGGCCTAGGAGTATGTGCACGTGATCAGCGACGCCGTTGATGACCATGAGCTTCTGCTGTTTGTTGGTGACGATGCCGGTGATGTACTTATACAGTTCCGGACGCCAGGATGGAGCCATGAGGTTGGATCGGTGCTTTACCACACAGACCACGTGGATGTAGAGTTGGGTGTAAGTGTTAGCCATGAGTGGACTGGAGATTGGGATGTTATTCGGGGGGTATCGACGTGACGCCCCTACGGGTCTAGAGGGAGATGCTGTCAGGGGTTAGTGAGATTACGCCCCTATGGGGCTGGGCTGGCTTCGGGCTCGCTGGCGTGTGATCGACGTGACGCCCCTACGGGGCTAGGGGTTCGGAGATACTGTCATAGGTTATGGACCTTTCGCCCCTACGGAGCTGGGCATTGAGATTCTGGTTAGGGCGTCCCGTTGAGGTTACCCGCTTGTGTCGTTTCATGTTGCAAAGTATTTTTCGCAAACATGCGCAGCGCACGTCCAAAAGCTTATGCCTAGAAAGAATACTTTATCGGAATATTATATTGGCATCGATTTCGAAAACGCCCCAATGCATTCAAGCAATCAATATCAATGCTAGATGCTTCGAAATTCCAGTATACGAGGGTGGTGGTGATGGAAACAACCATCTACCACTTTGTATAAAAAATGCGAAGGAGCGCTTGAATCAATACGCCCTAGCAAACAACACACGCTGCTTGGAAGGCTTACCTGTTACCATGCACGCACCCTCCTCCTCACCCATTTCGAATGGAATGCAGCGGATAGTGGCTTTGGTCTCATCCTTCACGCGCTCTTCGGTCTCCTTCGTTCCGTCCCAATGCGCAAAGAAGAATCCGCCTTTGTCATCGAGTAACTTCTTAAACTCCTCGTATGAATCCACGCGAGTGATGTGCTCCTCGCGGTATACCGTGGCTTGTGCCAACAAGTTGTCTTGGATGTCTATCATCAACTGTTGAATGCGATCAGCCACTCCTTCGAAAGGAACAGTTTCCTTTAATCCGGTATCTCGTCGAGCGATTTCAACGGTACCGTTTTCCAAATCCTTCGGGCCCATAGCCAAACGAACAGGCACGCCCTTCAGTTCATATTCTGCAAATTTCCATCCGCTACGTTTGCTGTCGTCATTATCAAACTTCACGCTGATGCCCCTGCTCTTCAACTCTTGCATGAGAGGCTTCACCCTTTCTCCGATGGTAGCAAGCTGTTCGTCGCCCTTATAAATCGGAACAATCACAACTTGTATTGGAGCGAGCATTGGCGGCAAGCGCAAACCCTGATCGTCGCTGTGCGCCATGACCAAGGCTCCCATCAAACGAGTTGAAACTCCCCAAGATGTTGCCCACACATAGTCGAGCACGCCTTCTTTCGAGGTAAACTTCACGTCGAATGCTTTGGCGAAATTCTGACCAAGGAAGTGAGAAGTGCCTGCTTGTAGTGCCTTTCCGTCTTGCATCAAGGCTTCAATGCACATGGTGTCTAATGCTCCGGCAAAACGCTCGCTTTCTGATTTGCTGCCCTTGATGACCGGCATAGCCATCCATTTTTCGGCGAACTCTGCATAGACATCGAGCATCATTTTCGTTTCACTAATCGCCTCCTGAGCTGTCGCATGGGCCGTGTGCCCCTCTTGCCAAAGAAACTCTGTGGTTCTCAAAAACAAGCGCGTGCGCATTTCCCATCGCACCACGTTGGCCCATTGGTTTATCAAAATAGGAAGATCACGATAGCTCTGTATCCAGCCTTTGTAGGTGTTCCAAATGATGGCCTCACTCGTGGGTCGAACGATGAGCTCTTCCTCTAACTTGGAGTCCGGATCCACAATTAATTTTCCCTTTTCGTTGGGGTCTGCCTTCAAACGGTAGTGTGTTACCACCGCGCATTCTTTGGCAAAACCCTCAGCATGCCCTTCCTCTTTTTCCAAAAAACTTTTGGGGACGAACAACGGGAAATACGCATTCACGTGGCCTGTATCTTTGAACATCTTATCCAACGCGTCGCGCATCTTTTCCCAAATGGCAAAGCCATATGGCTTGATGACCATGCAACCGCGCACGGCACTGTGCTCTGCCAGGTCAGCATTAATAACCAGTTCATTGTACCACTTCGAATAGTCTGTTGCGCGGGAAGTAAGTTTGTCTGCCATGTCTATCGTGAATTTGAGTGCGCGAATTTAGGAGATTCCCTTTGAATTCTCCGAAGCTTGGCACCTCGCTGATCAACATCAACTAAAAAAAACCATGCCCGTCAATCTTTGCACTATGTTTGATATCGACTGACAAATTGATTGTGCCATGAAAAAACAATACCTACTACTTCTCTCTTTTGCTTTTGGTCTGGCATCATGCACACAGAGCAGGTATGCCACAACGGGAGCCTACGAGAGTGACGATGCATACTACACGACCAACGACACGTACATATCCGATTTTGCTTTGGTAGACGACGAAGCCGCAATGTCATTGCCGGCCGACTCAACCAACAACCCTTCCCAAGCAAGTAGCGACGACTATTATGATCCCAACTACATAACGCCACAGGTATATGCGCCTAACTCTTCTGCCAACAACTGGAGTGCAGACCCGTGGAATAATAACTGTGGAAACCCCTATGGTTCGAATTTCGGAAACTACAATTACGGCAGTCATTGGAATTGTTCACCCATGCCCATGGCAGGCATAGGTTGGAACCCGTATGGAGGGTATTACAGCAACTCTACTATGGGATACGGCTCATACTACAATCCCTACAGCGCATACAATCCGTATTCATCTTGGTACACTCCCTACTACCCTAGCTCTTATTACTCTGGATGGGCATACAACCCGTGGAATAGTCCTTACAATTATTACAACACCGGCAGCAACGACAACAGCAGCGGAGGTTCTGTTGTATATGGACCGCGCAACCCTATTTCCACAATAAGCGCTACCAACACATCCTATAGCGAAGGTCTTTTTTACAACGGCACTAAGCGTGATTTGCACGCTTACGTAAACACGCTGGAAGAATCTGAAAAACCAGAACTTCAATCAACCGTTAGTACTGTAAATCCCCAAGTTTCAAAGCCCCGAGTGACACAAAACTATGTCCCATCTTATTCTACAAAACCAACTTCGCCTCGTCCGACTTACACAGCCTCGAAGCCGCGCAGAGAGACGAACCTAGCCAAACCGGGGCTCACGACTCCAAGAGAGACTTTACCGAAACGAGATTTATTGAACACGGCTCCTCCCATGCGTGATCCGTCACGAACAACGAAGCCAAAAACAGAAGCCCCTCTTCGCGACAATACGCCAACTCCTAGGAACAGCTCCCCCTCCATTCCACGCACCGAGAGTCCTACACGAGAAACTCCTCGCGCAACTCCTCGCACGGAAAGCAGTCCATCACGCAATTCGGGCGGAAGTTCCACACCTTCTCGAAGTTCAGGTGGCTCAACAAGCGGCCCTCGAAAAAAGTAAATTCTACGATGAAGGCACTCAATTGCTTTGTTGCCCTAACCCTCTTCGGCAGCGTTGTTCGCGCTCAAGGAGAAGTGGAAGCGCTGCGATATTCCAGTTCATCGCTCGGTATGAGCGCACGCAGCTTAGGCATGGCCGGCGCATACAGCAGCGTAGGCGCAGACATTAGCAACTTTTTTTCTAACCCTGCAGGGCTGGCGCTATACAAGCGAAGCAGTCTTGAGTTCGCGCTCTCGCATGACAGCTACATCAGTGAGACCAATTACCAGGACGAAGAGAACAAAGATCTTCGTTCGAAATTATCCATTGGAAACGCAGCCTTTGTGGCCTCTCGAAAACCGCGTTCACCTCGGATACTCAACTTCAGCTACGGCTTGGCCTATTCAAAAACGCAACAATTTTATCAAGACTTTACCATTGAAGGCAAAGCAGAGACTTCCATTATGCAACAATTCGCATGGCAGGCCTCGGGGGTTTCGCCCAACGAACTATACGACACCTATCCTTTTGGAGCAGGCCAGGCCTATGAAATCTATGGAATAGATCCAGCAGACGAAGCGGGAACCTCCTACTACGCTGCCACAGAAGGAGAGGCTTCGCAACGCAAGCGAGTAGAACGAGAGGGTCGCCAGAATGAAACGGTTCTTGGACTGGCATTGCAATATGGCGAAAACCTATACGTGGGAGGCACAGCGGGCATCACAGGTGTTTACTTCAGTGAAGTGAGTAACTATACGGAAAAATACTCTGCCGGGAAGCGTGTTCGATCGATTGCATACGATGAAGACTTAAGCACCTACGGCACTGGATTCGTGGCGCGACTTGGAGCCATTTACAGAATACATGAAACGATAAAAGTATCTGCGGCCTATCAGACAAAAACGATTACCTATTTCCAGGACTATTACTCTACCTCTGCCTCCTCATCGGTAGATACCATGAGTTACTATTCCAGCTCTCCCGAACTTGTCGCAGATTACATTCTTCGAAGCCCATCGCAATGGACGCTTGGAGTTTCATCACTTGTCGGTAAGCTCGGAATGATCAGCATCGACTGGTCGCAAAGTGACTATCGGACGATATCGATGAACGGTACTGACGAAAACAACTACGCTTACACTGTCGAAAACGAGCTCTTCAACACCTTGTTTCGACGAACAAACCAACTGCGATTGGGCGCAGAAGCCCGCTTGTATAGCACCTATTACGCACGCGCAGGATATAGTATAAATCAAAGTCCACTCAGTGATGAGTCGTTGAGTTTAAACGATGCGTCGAAAGGATGGTCATTTGGTGTAGGCTATCGTGATGATCATTTGTTTGCAGACATGGCCTGCTCCAGTACGCAACAAAAAAACAGCTACTATTTGTATGACCCAGCCCTTGTGTCTGAGGCGATCGTCGCCGACCGACAAGTGCGCGTATTACTTTCCGTTGGGGTGCGCTTCTAATTGCGCCTCCCCGATATGACGGCGCACGAAATAATGCCCCACATAAATAAGTGGGGTTAGTGCTATGGCCACGAGCAACTTCAAGAAATAGTTGGTGGGTGCAATCTCCCAAAAGGCTGAAATCGGCAGCGTTCCGGGAAGAATAAAGCCGATGTAAATCACTATAACCGAATCAAACAATTGGGAAACCACAGTACTTCCCGTGCTGCGAAGCCAGATATGCTTATTGCCCGTCTTCTGCTTTATCCAGGCAAACAAGGTCGCATCGAGCAATTGAGAAAACATAAATGCGAAGACACTTCCCACTATGACCCATTGACTCTGTCCGAACACCTTCGTGAATTCATAATCGGTAGCCGTATTGGGGGAAACAGTTGTATTGGCTGGAATAGCCAACGCGACGGTGAGCAGAATAAAACAATAGGAAATAAGCGCAGCTGTAATCCAAGACAATCTGCGGATGGCCTTTTTGCCGTAGAATTCATTGATAAGGTCGGTGCAAATAAAAACGAGTGGCCATGGAAGCACCCCCACAACGGTAACAAAAGGCCCGAGTTCGGATCCGAAAAAAGAGAATGTCAATGGCACATCGATAAGCTTGTTGCTGATAAGCTCCGCGGTCACGGCATTCGTAATAAAAAAACCGGCGAGAAAAACAAACAGCCATTCACGTCGGCTGTTCGCTTGAGTTATGGGTGAAGCACTCATGGTATGTAAACTTTAAAAGTGTACAGTCTGTTCATCTGCATTGAGCCTATCTGTATATGGTAAATTCCCTTTGCCCAAGGCGTTGTATCAATTGTAAATTGGTACTCGCAATCGGCTGAATAAACGTTGCGTCCTGAATTGTCAGTAATGGCCACTGTGCCTAAAGCATCCAAACCGTAACCGTGCAATTTGCCGGAAGAAGTGTAGATCTTAATCCGCTCGGAAACGACCTCAGGATGCAACAGTGGTGAATTGGGAACAGCCCATGCGTATTGCCCGCTGAGAAGGTTTCCAATCTTGATTCGCCCCTGCCAGTTGTCGAGACCCGGTGTGGTTATCAATTCGTAATCGGAAAATAAACTCCAAGGCTGAGTTGGATTTGTGCGATGCAATAGCACTATACTATCTTCATTGTATCCGAACGTTTCGAGGTAATCAAAAAACAGAGGATCGAAATACCTCGACTGGGATGAATCGCCGTAGTAGCGAATGGTAGCATTCAAAACGCCTGTATCCCCGCTGCGAAACACATTCCACCAGCGGTCGGGAGAAATATAATAATCGCCCTGCACCAGCGACTCATCGGCCTGCGCCCAGTGATTTTCAACCCGCACAAAAACAGTATCTCCCTCAGGTAGGTCGGACACTACAATATCCATCTCAGCATACTCACAATCGTTGGGACCACCTCCGTCAATAACCCGCTCTTCGGCCAATACCGCGAGTGCCAGTTGATCGACGGCGTCGATGCAGGCGTGCACCGGCTCAAAGCCATTGGGCAATTGCACGGTTGAAAAACTTATGGCACCGCTGGCACTCACCTGGCCGGAAGCTCGGTTCAACGCGGCATCGAAGAAGGTTACTTCGAGCGGAACCTCTTGCATCAACAGATTGTTGTAGTGGCTAAACTGCTTTATCTGGACATCCCAAGAATTGCCTCCTGCGCTCGCAAAGGCATGCACCCGAAACTCCGGAAAACCGGGTGCGAAAACCCATTGATCAAAGAAAAGGGTTAGGTTCGCTTCTGTGTAGTTCTGAAAAAAATCGCGCATGTCGGTACTACTGGCATGGGAGAATGCACGCTCACTCATCCAGGCCCTACATGCCTCGAAAAAATCGTCATCGCCCATATAGCTGCGCAAGGTGCGTGCTATGTCAGCACCTTTATTATACACATGGTCGCCGTAGGTGATATTGAGTGGCACGCCCGACACAGGATATCGGCCACCGTCGTTGCGGTGCGCATACAACAATACATCCTTGTGGTTGTCGCGCACTGCCTCGGTGTAGGTCTCGCCTCCGTAAAGCGCTTCGGTAAAAACCATTTCACAAAAGCTTGCCCAACCTTCGTTTAGCCACATATCACCTGCCGTTTCGCAGGTTACCAGGTTGCCCCACCAATGATGCGACAGCTCGTGAGCCATCAATGTTTCATACGTCGTTGTTCCATCGAGTGTAGACCTTGGGTAGGCAATATTGGTGGCATGCTCCATGGCACCGGCGTTGAAAGGCACCGCGCTAAACCCCACCTTCGACCACCGATAGGGACCAAAGCGATTTTCGAAAGACACCATGGCTTCGTCGAGGTGTGTGAAACTGAGTTTCATATTGGTGGTGTCGGCAGGTGCAGCTATCAACCACATGGGTATATTGTCCCCATCAATGCTTGTATAGGTGCTCTCGGCATGGGCATAGGACGCTACGGCGATGCCCGCTAAATAGGTAGGTATAACCTCATCCAACCGCCAATGTGTGAGCACAGAATCTTGTCCAATAACTTCCACTCCTTCCCTAACTCCACTGCAATATGCTTTTTTGATTTCGGTGGTAAGCACATGAAACGAATAAGAACTGCGCTCCACAAAATTATCGAAGCACGGAAACCATACCCGACCAAAGTTGTGTGGTACAGCATCGAAACCAACTCCCAAATTGTAGGCATATCCCGAAGAGAAATAGAATCCACCCCATGTGGCATCTTGCGCAGGCTGTCCGTGATAGGCTACCCACACATGCACCGAATCATTTGTTTGAAGAGGAACTTGGGTAGTAATCCACAACGACTCACCGCTTTGAGCATACGACAACATGCCTGTTTCAGTATACACACTATCTACTTGCAGGCTCTTCAGATCAAGATGAATCAACGACACATCATCCATTAGGCTCCTCAACGTGATTTGGCACAACGCAGAAATTTGTGACGATGCCATCGAGCGCATGTTGATGGAGATATCATAATGTAGCACATCGAGTGTATCGCTGCGTGAGTTTGCGGGATCGACTATGCTTCCACCGCCTCTCAGCGAGATAAAACGCTTCGAAGCCTGGCACGAGTGCGACTGTGCATGCAACAAAGCACACTTAAAAAGACAAATAATAAATAGAAAGCGCATGCTTCAAAAGTAGTGCATTGTGTTGCTTTCACCCGGGGTAGGGCATGCAACCGTTTCGCTGTACATCGAGTCATAACATCAATATCACTATGCCAATGTATGAAGCCAAGCAGCGATTTATTTGATCTTATACGTTCACTAACGAAAAGCGAAAAGAGATTCTTCAAGCTTCAAAGTTCACTTCAAAGCGGAGATAAGAACTATATCAGAGTTTTCGATATCATCGAAAAAATGACCGCGTATGATGAAGACATTGTAAAGAAGACCTTCAAGGGGGAAACCTTTATCAAGCATCTTCCATCTGAAAAAAACCACTTATACAAGCTCATACTCAAATCACTTCGGAGTTATTACAGCGAGACCTCTATTGCAAGTTCGCTCAAGCAGGAAATTAAAAACATTGAAATCCTTTACAACAAGGGGCTTTTCGCGGAGTGCACGAAGTTTTTAGAACGATCCAAAAAAACTGCAGTGCGCTTTGAGAAGTTCTACTATCTCTTTGAGCTTATTTCGTGGGAGAAAACGCTTTTAGAAGAGTCGTTTGAAAACGGACAATTTGGCGACTTAGATAGTTTGATACGAGAAGAGCGATCGGTGCTCGACAAGCTTGAAAATTTAACGGCCTATCACGTCCTTTACTCGAAAATCAACTTTGTTTTTCGCAGTGGAGGCTACAGTAGGTCTGCGGAGAATACGGAGATCATCAATGAAATTGAAGAGCACCCGCTCATTAAAGGGAAAAACACTGCGCTATCGCAACGAGCGGCAACGATTTGTTATTACACACAAGGATTTTGCAATGTGGCCAAGGGAAACACTGAGGTAGCGTTGGAGAACTACCTCAAGGTGAAGCAAATTTTAGATAGCCACACAGATTTACGCGCTGATCTAGCGAAGCGATACATTCGCACGCTTTCGCAAATAATACAGTGCTGCCTAGAGCTGCACCAAACCGATCACGCAATAGACTACCTAGCGCAATTGAAGCAACTAGAAGAGTTGGATGGCTTCGACACACCAGATTCCATTGCGCGCATTCAAACTGAGATTATTCTGAGCAACCAGAAGATGTACATCTATTCAGCCAATTTCAAGGAAGGGGCCGATGCAATGTCTTCGGTGCTTAGCGAAGTGAACATCCACGAGTCACAGTTGAATAAGGAGATTGCCTTGCGCATGTATTACTACGCAGCTTATCTTCATTTCGGAGCAGGGCAGTATGCGAAGGCTTTGCAATGGCTCAACAAGGTAATCAATGATAACGAGAACGACTTGCGCCAAGACTTGTATAGCTACGCGCGGCTTTTCAATATTGTGGTTCATTACGAACTAGGCAATTCCGATTTATTGGAGTACACCATTAAGTCGACAAGTCGCTTTTTGCAAAAACGAATGCGCGATTTCGACATTGAGAAACTTATCCTGGATCAGTTCAAGAAATTGATTCGTCTTCAGCGAGGCAATGAACGCAGAGATCAATTGCTGGAGTTCAGTGAAAAGCTGCACGAATTGGCAGTACACGAGGAATGCAGGGCTTTGCTTCGCTATTTTGATTTCATTGGTTGGACAGAAAGCAAGCTTAAAGAAACAACTTTAGAAGAAGTACTGAAAAAATCTTGACCCAAGAAAAAGCCCCTTTCGGGGCTTTTTCGTTATTCATTCGTGGTCAGTGTTTACTTCACCGCCTTTGATAATTCCTCTTCCATGCGAGCTTGTTCTTCCAAAGCCAAGTCAGCATCGACTAAAATACGACCGCTATGCTCATCCACAATCACGCGTTTGCGGCTCGCTACGTCTAGTTGTTTCTGTGCAGGCAGCTGTATAAACGAACCCGCTGAAGCTTCGCGCTCAATGGGCACCACAGCCATTCCATTTGGGGCACCCGAGCGAATGCGCTCATAGGCATTCAACAAACGCTCTTCGATGAGCTTCTTGGCTTCATCACTCTTCTTTCTTAGCACTTTCTCTACCTTCTCTGTAGATGCGATAATATCGTCCAGTTCAGCGCGCTTCAGCTGCAAGTCGCTCATTCTATCCTGCAACTTCACTTCTGTGATCGTATGTAACTCCACTTTTGCATTGTGCGTCATTTCAAACTCTCTGATGCGCTTGTTGTGCAATTGAATTTCCAAGTCTTGGAACTCGATTTCCTTGTTGAGTGAATCATACTCACGGTTGTTCTTCACATTGTTGAGCTGTTCCTTGTACTTTACAATAAGCGCCTCAGAGTTCTTAATTCCGTTCTTCTTACCAATAATTTCCTCGTTTAGGTTTTTCACATCACCGGTAAGGTTTGTGAGTCGTGCCTCGAGTCCTGCAACATCATCCTCAAGATCTTTCACTTCCAATGGCAATTCTCCGCGCATCGCATGGATTTTATCAATGCGTGAATCAATTAATTGGATTGAATACAACGCGCGCAATTTTGCTTCGACGCTGATACCTTTTTTATCGTCGCTTTCAGCGAAAGCCAGACGGGGTGCTGTTTTTGAACTCATATCTTCCTCTTCGCTTTTATTAGATTTCTCTTTGGGTTTCTCAATTACAGCCATTGGGGCAAACTTAATTCCAGGTTTGCCGTCTGGTGCGGGCGGCACGTAAATGGGGTTTGCCACCGGTCTGACGGGCAAGTCAGCTGGCGTTGGCACTTTCGGACGCAACGGGCGATTCGAATAGAAGCCTTCTCTTACGCCCTTATCAATTGGGGCTCGCTCTTGCTTCGCCACTGACACTTTAGCATCAGATTTTTCTGCTACTGGTTTAGTAGGAGCGGCAATTACTTTTTTTACTGGCGGAACCGTTTTACTCACGGCCTGCTGGACAACCTTGGGGGGGGCCAGAAGCGCCTTCTTCTCTACCTTCGCAGCAACTGGTGCCTGTTTGGCCAACGGAACTTTAGACTTCTTGGAGACAACCTTAACCACTGTCTTTGCCTTCACTTTTGGAACCACTTTGACAGGCTTCTTTTTTACAGGGACAACGGTCGCTTTCGGTTTCTTTTTGGGAATAACTTTTTTCGCAACCACTTTTGATGTCACCTTTTTCAAAGGTGGCTTGACTACCTTCTTGACCTGTTTGGCCGCTATTTTTTTGACCACTGGCTTGGCAGCCTTGATTCCTTTTTTTACCGTCTTCACGACTTTTTTAGGAGCAATTTTCTGTGGTGCACTCTTTTTAGAAGCTACGGGTTTCCCCGCTTTCTTGGGAGTTGCAGCGGGTTTTGAAAGCTTCTTAGGTGTTTGCACAACCTTGATTGCCTTTTTCAAAACCTTTGATTTGACCGCAGACTTGACGACTTTACCGGGCTTGGCCGGCTTCACCGTCTTCTTCGCCTTAGCAACAACAACCTTCACCACCTTTTTGGCAGGAAGTTTTTTGGCTGGGGATTTTACTGGTTTTTTAGCCATCGTGCTTACTTGTAAAAAACGGGATTGGTATCAATCTCCGTTAAATGGGAGGCGAAAGTAGGGAATTTTTGCTTGAACCAATCACCCAACAACTCAATTGTAAACTGTTCGCTTTCAAAATGTCCGATATCCGCAATCACTATTCTACCATCCGCATCAAAAAACTGATGATACTTGAAATCGGCAGAAATAAAAACATCAGCACCAGCAGCTATCGCGTCGGGTAGTAGAAAGCTGCCGCTCCCACCGCATACCGCAACATGCCTTACCTGCTGGGTTACCAGTGCTGTATGCCTCACGACCGAGGCTTTCATTCGTGATTTAATGAAATCCATAAAATGATTGATTTCCATTGGCTCATCCAATTCGCCTATCATGCCGCTTCCTGCATCCTGCAGCGCATTCTGTATGGCAATCCACTGATGGGCCACCTCCTCGTATGGGTGTGCTTTTACCACAGCGCTGAAGACAGCAGACTTGAGCCAGGCCGGCAACACAAAACTCAAATTCGATTCGGACTCAGTGTGCCGCACCCCCAGAGCACCAAGGGTCGGGTTTGCGCCAGGCAATGCCCTAAAAGTACCTTCCCCTGAAAGAGCAAAACTGCATTCATCGTAGTTTCCGATGTGACCTCCGCCTGCATCAAAAACAGCCTTTCGAACTGCTTCAGCATGCTCCGTAGGCACAAAAACTTCAAGCTTAAGTAACGCACCTTTCTTGGGAGCGAGAACCCGCAGGCCATTCAAGCCTAGGCGACGACCAATCATGTGGTTTACACCATGCTTAACATTATCTAAATTGGTGTGAATAGCGTAGATGGCGATGTTTGCTCGAATGGCTTTAATAATTGTGCGCTCTATGTAGTTGCCTCCTGTAATGCGTTTTAGTCCGCTAAATAAGATGGGATGATGCGCAACAACAAGGTTGCAACCCTTAGCAATAGCCTCCTCCATAACGGCCTCAGTACTATCCAAGCAAAACAGCACTCCAGAAACTTCCAGCATCGGATCGCCCACGAGCAGCCCGCTGTTGTCGTAACTTTCTTGCAATGCTAGTGGGGCAAATTCCTCCAAGCCAGCAATAATTTCCTTTAGTAGCATGGGGGCAAAATACGTCATGCATAACAGCAAGTGCAAATTGTTAAAGTATTCACTGCAAATAAGATATAGCTTTAAGTGTCAAACCGACTAATTTTGCTAACATGTATCAGGGAAGAAAGTGGTTGAAGCCGGTTGGAATGTTGTATGGAGTAATTCTACGTTTGAGGCACATGCTCTACAACCAGAAATTTATTTCGTCTGACATGGGCAAGTTGCCCACGATAGTCATCGGTAACCTCGCCCTGGGGGGTACAGGAAAAACACCACATGCTGAGTATATTTTGCGACAGCTTCGCCAATATTGCAAGCCAGCACTCCTGTCGAGAGGGTATGGCAGAAGCACTCGCGGCTTCATATGGGCCAACCGTATAAAGGCTACTGCGAGCCTCATTGGTGATGAGCCAATGCAGATACATCGAAAATTTCAAGAGTTGGACGTAGCTGTTTGTGAAAACCGCTTGCGTGGAGTAGAGTACTTAAAAAACCTCACTGATAGCAACGTTGTGGTTCTCGATGATGCGTTTCAACACCGCAGGTTAAAGAGCGACCTCAACATTTTACTCACCTGTTATGATCGTCCGTACTGGACAGATAGTTTAATTCCTGGGGGGACTCTGCGCGACATTCCAAGCGCTGCGAGCCTCGCCGATGTTATCATCGTAACCAAATGCCCTTTAGAGCTGCAACAAGAAGAGCAAGGCTCAATAAAGAAGGCAATTGCTCCAAAAGCCCAGCAACACGTTTTTTTTACACGCATGGAGTATGGCAATCCATACCCGCTCAAAGGTGAAGACGCTTCTCTTCAGTCCAAAACGAAAATAGTAGGTCTTGCAGGTCTTGCAGATAATGACACATTCAAGAACTATTTGAGTAGCCGATTTGATTTGGTTCATTTCGAATCTTTTGCAGATCATCACACTTTTTCGCTAAAAGAGATGGAATCGTTGTGGTCTAAATATGGTAATTTCGCTCAAGCGATAGTAACGACGGAGAAAGATGCTGTTCGGTTGAAAAACATGCAAGGCTTGGGCGACACTCCCATTTTTGTGATACCCATTAGCGTAGTGTTTCTCAATAACGAATCAAATTTCATTCAGTTACTGCGTTCCATTTGATTCTTCGCAGGCATGCAACAGTTCAGAAAATACTTCTTTCAACCCATGGCTCTTTCAGGGTTGCTCACCGTTTTTGCCATTGGATGCAGCAACGGGCCAAAAGGTTCCATACAAGGAAAAATTGAGGGAGCACAAGGCAAAACGATTTTTCTAGAGCGTTTCGTAAACAACCGTATGGTGTTTACCGACTCAGCAGTTATTGGGAGCGATGGTAGCTTTTTATTGGTACCCTCGAAGCCCTTAGAGTTGAATTACTATAGAATCGTAGTTGATAAAGCGAATTCGCTAGCACTCATCACCGACAGCACAGAGTCGGCCACAGTGAAAGCGTCTATGGGCGATTTTACGGAATCTGCATCCATTTGTGGCTCCGAACACTCGGAGGAACTAAGGGAGTTGGAAACCAAATGCGCTCCGTTTGATAAGAAAGACTTGGAGGCGAGGCAGCGCATTACAC
>CAMBPD010000061.1 GCA_945869405.1 Chryseobacterium gleum
GGAATGGTGGAATATGGCAATTACCAGGTAGGGTTGAGCTATGATTTCAACATATCGCGATTGGCCGCCGCAAGTGCGGGAAGGGGAGGAGTCGAATTCAACCTGCGCTATGCATTGAATGCTACGAAAGCACGAGTGCTTACTTCAGGAATGAAGTAAATGGTGGGTGACTTATTCTTGCTTCAAGTCTTGAGGTGAGTGTGCGTTCAAAAAGAAATGAGTTTTCAGGCACTCCCATAGCTCGATTTCATTGTGGGGAAATGAAGTAATCAAAGAGCTAATTAGTCTCTTCGACCTCCGAACACGCGCAACATGAAAAGGAACAGATTGATGAAGTCAAGGTACAAACTCAAAGCTCCCATCAATGCTAATTTACCTGCCGCAGCCGTGCCGTATTCAACTCCCGCTCCAATACGTTTCACTTTTTGAGTGTCGTAGGCTACAAGCCCAGTGAAAACCAACACTCCAACGCAACTTATGAGGTAGTCGAAAGCAGCGCTTTCAAGAAAATAATTCACTACAGAGGCAATCACAATTCCCAAAACGGCCATCATCAATAGAGATCCTAGTTTGGTAAGATCCGTTTTGGTTGTGTAACCAACAGCGGCCATGGTCGCAAACAGTCCAGCAGTAATGAAAAAAACTTTCGAGATTGCGGCTGAAGAATATATGAGAAAGATGACGCTTAAGCTCATGCCGTTTACGAGAGAATAGGCCAAGAATAGACCCATTAAGGCTCCAAAGGACAGGCGGTTGAAGGCGAAACTCATGATGAGAACCATCCCTATAGGAGCAAGCATAACCGCCCACATAAGCCACGATGAGCTTTGAAGTATGGCGAGTATGTTACCACTCGCGGCAAACCAATACGCTGCAAACCCAGTAATTACTAGAGCTAAAGTCATGTAAGAGAATACGTTCGCTACAAATGATCGTGAAACAGCACTACTGTCGACATTGATGGTTTGCTCACTAAAGTTGTTCAGATTGTTCATGAGAAGATTTTTGTGGACGCTAAGATAATAACTCAGCAATCAATTGAGACAGTTAAAAAACGCAACGAACTCAGGCGCTCGTCGCATAGAACTAAGATAGCTTGGAACTAATGAGTGAGATGAATTCTTCCCGTGTTTTCGTGTCTTCCATGAATGCGCCACTAAATGCGCTGGTGGTCGTCACCGAGTTTTGCTTACTCACTCCACGCATCTGCATGCACAAATGCTGAGCCTCGATGACTACTGCTACCCCTATAGGATTGAGCGTTTCTTGAATGGCGTCTCGTATTTCAATGGTCAGGCGTTCCTGCACTTGAAGACGGCGTGCAAACACATCCACAATTCTAGGTAGCTTGCTAAGTCCTACAATTTTGCCGTTCGGTATGTACGCTATGTGTGCCTTCCCAAAGAAGGGAAGCATGTGATGTTCACACAAGCTGTAGAGTTCGATGTTTTTCACAAGTACCATTTCGCTGTAGTCCTCGTCGAACATCGCGCTGCGAAGAATTTTACGAGCGTCTTGCTCATAGCCCTGGGTTACAAACGTGTATGCTTTGGCTGCGCGTTCGGGAGTCTTTAATAATCCCTGACGCAAAGGGTTTTCACCAATTTGCTCAAGAATGGAGTAGACATTCTCAGCTATTTTTTTTTCTGCTGCTGTAAGTTCTCTTGGAGTTTCTGATTCCATTATCGTGTAGTTAGTTCTCAATTTGTTCATTTTTAGAACAACATTAAAAGCGAAAGGTTCAGCAATTGCGGTCATCAAAAAACCACCGTGCCACTTATTACCCGCAAGATAATGTTCTTATTTTCCACCGAAGTACTCTACAATGTTGTTTTCTGTTTCATACA
Organism: Chryseobacterium gleum; assembly: GCA_945869405.1. Taxonomy (GTDB): domain Bacteria; phylum Bacteroidota; class Bacteroidia; order Flavobacteriales_D; family Sanyastnellaceae; genus JAIBBG01. The sequence goes on from CAMBPD010000061.1 coordinate 1,848, forward strand.
GTTTGATGCTGTGCAATTGATGTTTTTCATTTGATAGATGGGGCGCTAACTGATCCCAAATGGCAATAACAACGACTTCACAAGAAGTCATTTTTCCTTCTAGGAACGGCACATCCATGTTGAGGTTTTTGTGGTCCATTTTTGAGAGCACGTGCTCTTCAATAATGTCACTCATGTATTTAAGGTCGATACAATAGCCTGTCTCTTCCTCGGGCTCGCCCTTTACTGTAACGAACAGATCGTAGTTGTGTCCGTGCCAGTTGGGGTTTGCACATTTGCCAAATGTTTTCATATTCGTTGCATCGTCCCACTTGGGATTCCACAACTTGTGAGCGGCGTTGAAGCGCTCTCTTCGTGTAACGTATACTATTTTCATTCTGTAAGTGAATCAGGGTTAAACATTGCTTCGCTCAAGCGATGAGCGCAAGTTTATGAGTAACATTGCAGCATGTGTTTGGTTCATCTCAAAAGATGGGTACAAATTACATGATTCACCCAATTTTTTGTTCAGTGCATATGATAGTAGTTACAGGAGCCTTGGGATTTATTGGTAGTTGCCTGGTTGGCAGATTGAATCAGGATCGATTTATGGACATCGTTGCTGTGGATGACTTCAAAGGGCTTTCAAAACATCCATCGCATGAGCGAACTGGAGTGAATCTGGAAGGCAAAAGCATAGTCGCCAAAATCGATCGCACAGATTTTGCCCAATGGCTTCGTGCAAATGAAGATCAGGTGCAGTTCGTCTTTCATATAGGGGCCCGAACGGACACCACTGAATTTGATCGTCTGATTTTTGATGAGTTAAATCTCAACTTCACCAAAGAAATCTGGAAGATCTGCGCAGCGTGTGCGATACCTCTTGTGTACGCATCTTCAGCGGCTACCTATGGCGCTGGAGAGTTGGGATATACTGATGACCATTCCATCATTCCGCAACTCAAACCGCTGAACCCATATGGTGATTCGAAAAACGACTTCGATGTGTGGGCACTCAAACAAACTGATGCTCCGTTCTTTTGGGCTGGCCTGAAATTCTTTAATGTATACGGCCCCAACGAGTACCACAAAGAGCGCATGGCATCCGTTATCTTTCATGCGCACCGACAAATTGCTGAGGTTGCCTCGATGAAACTGTTTCGTTCGCATAGGCCCGAATATGCTAATGGGGGGCAGATGCGTGATTTTATATATGTGAAGGATGTGGTCGAGGTATGCCTGTTTTTGATGCATCACCGAAAAAATAGTGGTATCTACAATCTTGGTTCAGGCCAGGCCCGCTCGTTTCTCGACCTGGCGCAAGCGACTTTCCAAGCGATGCGTATCGAGCCCAACATTCAGTTCATGGATACTCCCGAAGACATTCGCGACAAGTATCAATATTTTACAGAAGCCAATATGAGCAAGCTCAAGAGTATTGGCTACTCCAAGCCTTTCTTCTCGCTAGAAGATGGTGTAATCGACTATGTAGAAACGTATTTGCAAAAAGGGCCAGCTTACTATTGATTACCCCATCAACATTGCTTTTGACAAGTTCTGACAGTTCGCCTATTTTTGTGTGTTGTGAAAAAGATAGCCGTCATCGATTGTGGTACAAACACGTTCAACCTCTTGGTTGCTGAGGTAAATCGTGAGGGTTGGTCTGTGTTGTTTCACAATAAAATAGCGGTTAAACTTGGAGAGGGTGGCTTCGATGAAAAGCGGATTCACCCCCAACGTTTTGCCCGTGGCTTAGACGCATTGCTCGTGCACAAATCCGCTATAGACAGTTTACAATGCGATGAAATATACGCCTATGCTACCTCTGCATTGCGCGAGTCTTCCAATGGTGTTGAATTCATAGAGAAAGCGAAGCAATTGTTTGGAATTGAAATCGAACTGATTTCGGGTGATAAAGAGGCGGAGCTTATTTGCGAAGGTGTGCGCATGTCTATGGATCTTGGTGAGCAGCCGGTCTGCATCATGGATATTGGCGGAGGGAGCACAGAATTTGTGATCGCAAATGCCCAAACGATATTTTGGAAGAAAAGCTATCTCCTTGGCGTGAGCCGACTAAATGATCGCATACAACCTACTGACCGCATTGAAACGGGCCAACTTCGAGAGCTTGAGAGCTTGTTGCATTACGAGCTCGCAGATCTCAGAGAAGCGCTTTTAGTGCATCGTGTGGCGAATCTCATTGGCTCATCGGGCTCATTTGATACCTTGAGAGCAATGCATTACCGCGATACTTTGGGCGAAACTATAGGGTCATTGCACGTCGATATTCCGCTCAACGGTTTTCGCTCGATACATACGTGGCTTTTGAAAAGTTCATTGTCAGAGCGCGCAAAGCATCCGGCTATCCCGAGCCTTCGTGCTCAGTACATGCCGTTGGCTGCACATCTCGTTTACTTTGTTTTGGGTATCCATCCTTTTGAACGACTAACACATTCTGCATACAGTCTCAAAGAGGGCGCTATTCAGCGAGTTACACGCCGAATTGTATGGCCTGAAACACCTCAGCAATAGTGCAAGTATTACTGCGGGTTTCTTACCTTCGCTGTATGACTCAATGGGTGCTTCTTCTCTTTTTTGTGGTTTTTGCAGAAAATCTTCATGCACAGGGCACCGTGCGCGACACTTCACTTTTCGATCCGCATGTCACCATGAGCTATGCCTACCAATTGCCAGGCGGTGATCTTGCCGATCGATTTGGAAACAACAGCAACTTGTCCATTGGGTTTCACATCAAATCGCGCACGCAGTGGTATTATGGCGTGCAGGGTCAGTTTCTATTTGGAAGTCACGTTATTCAAGAGGAGGGGTTTTTACAGAATTTGATGGTCGACGGTAACTACGTGCTTGATAACGATGGCTATCCTGCCACGTTGGTAATTCAGCAACGAGGCTTCGCGCTCTCTGCTGATTTAGGCAGGTTGTTTCCCGTAGTGGGTCCCAACCTAAATTCAGGTGTTTTGGTGAAGGGTGGCCTGGGTTTTTTGCAACACAAAATCCGCATAGAGCATCAGGAAACCTACATCGCGCAGTTGGAAGATGAATACCTGGAAGGGTATGATCGAATGGCTAATGGTCCTGCTGTTACAGGTTTTTTAGGGTATTATCACATGAGCAATAATCGTCTCATCAATTTTGTGATTGGTGTGGAAGGTTGGAGTGCTTTCACCCAGCCTCGAAGAGCGATTAATTTTGATACACGGGTGGTTGAGGCCGGACCGCGAAGAGACATACTTTTGGGTTTGCGTGCCGGTTGGACGTTGCATTTGTACAAAAGAATGTCGGATAATTTCTTTTACTATTAACTTGTCCATTCCAGTTTGAGATTACTCTATTCTACCATTGTTCTCTTTGCTCAGGCACTCATGCACGTGGTAGCGCTTATGCATCGCAAATCGCGTTTATGGGTTCAGGGACGCCGCAATTGGAGGCGCCGACTGCAGACATGGCGAGCAGAACACCCCGGTGAATTGGTCTGGGTGCATTGTGCTAGCCTAGGCGAGTTTGAGCAAGGCCGACCTGTTATTGAGCGTATTCGAAGGGACAAGCCGCGGCACACAATTTTGCTTACCTTTTTTTCGCCTTCCGGTTATGAAATCCGAAAGTCCTATCCTCACGTCGATGGTGTGTTTTACTTGCCAGCAGATACCTATTCATCAGCAAATTATTTTCTCGACATTGTTCGACCGAGTTTAGCGTGTTTCGTGAAGTACGAGTATTGGCCCAATTACTTTTTGGGCTGCCAAGAGCGAGGTATCCAACTCATCATGATTTCCGCAATCCTCCGGCGCAATCAACGTTTTTTTGGCGGCCTGTCGTTTTTTTGGTTACCAGTGCTTCGTTCAGTATCCCATTTTTATGTGCAGGATGCAGCGTCGGCTCAGTTACTCGGCGAGTATGGCTTCACCAACGCAACGATTGCTGGGGATACACGTTTTGATAGAGTGCAGGAGGTAGCCTCTGCGGCTCCTGAATATCCGGAGATCCGCAAGTGGTCAGAAAACCATAACGTGTTGATAGGCGGGAGTACTTGGCCTGCAGATGAACGCGTTTTGCTGGGCTGGTGGAATATGGCCCCCGCAGGTTGGAAGTTGCTCATCGTGCCACACGAGGTGCTTGAATCTCATGTGGAAGCTCTTCAACGCAGTTGGCCCCAGGCCGAACGATGGTCGGAGCGACACACACAGGGATGGGGCAGCGGTCGTGTGGTGATTGTAGACCAGGTAGGCAGCCTTTCAGCACTCTACCAATATGCTAGCTTGGCATGGATTGGCGGTGGATTTGGAGCGGGCATTCACAATACACTAGAGGCTGCGGCGTGGGCCTTGCCAATTGCCTTCGGGCCAACACATGAGAAGTATGCTGAGGCCGTTGCTTTAATTCATGCGGGTGCGGCACATTCTGTGGCTTCAGAAGCCGATGGAGTGGGTTTATTGGTCCGATGGACAGCCCCAGAGACCGATAATCGAGCAAAAGGTCTGGCCTCAGTTAAATTTGTTGCCTCTGGTCGTGGAGCTACTGATAAGATTATGAGCTGTTTAGAGTGGCACTAATTTTTTTTTTGAAAAAGGTGAGAAAGTGCTTGGTGTATTGCTTTTGATGCATAAATTTGCGCCCCTCAAGTTCTTTATTAAGCGGGAGTAGCTCAGTTGGTAGAGCATAACCTTGCCAAGGTTAGGGTCGCGAGTTCGAGTCTCGTCTCCCGCTCAAAGTCCCGATCTGGTCTTCAGGTCGGGATTTTTTTTATACGCCGTTTTAAATTCGCCCGGGTGGCGGAACCGGTAGACGCACAGGACTTAAAATCCTGCGATCAGTAATGGTTGTACGGGTTCGATTCCCGTCCCGGGTACAAGCCGGATTGTTCGCGAAAAGTGGATGATCCGGTTTTTTTTATTCTGCCCAAAACTTGCGCTCGCGCCAGTTGCGCTGTTGCACGTGGCTCAGGAAGGTCCATGCTAAGATTCTGCTGCTTTTCTGACCTTGCGACATATGAATGACTTGAACGTCTGTTGGCTTCACACGGGCTAGAGCTTTGCGCAATGCGTGGATGTTCTCTTGCTTTGAAACCATAGTCGTGAACCAATAGCATCGGCGAGCAAAAAAGAAACTCTCTTCGATCATTTTCTTGATGAATTGCAGCTCACCGCCTTCGCAGTACAACTCACCGGCATTGCCACCGAAATTGCGCGTGGAGCCCATATCTTTCGATTTGCCTAGGTTTTTCCACTTGCGCGCTGAAGCCTCTTGTGCCTCGGCTTCATCGGCATAGAATGGTGGGTTGCATACGACTAAGTCAAATGCTTCTTCGCCACCAACAATTCCTTTGAAAAAATGCGTGGGATTTTTTTGCAGACGCAATTGGACGTACTCGGTTAGGAAAGGGTTTTGATCAACAATGTGTCGCGCAGATTGCAGTGCTACTGTATCCACATCGCACCCTACAAACGACCAACTATACGTCTTGCGACCAATGATAGGGTATATGGCACTGGCACCCACACCCACATCGAGCACTTGTATGCCCACTCCGTTGGGAATATACCCACTGTTGTGGCTTGCCAACAAATCTGCGGTGTAGTGCAGATAATCTGCACGGCCAGGTACTGGCGGACACAAATAGCCTTCAGGCAACGACCATTCTGAAACTCCGTAATCGGCTGCTAAGAGCGCCTGGTTGAGCGCGGTTACTGCATGAATATCTGAAAAATCGATGGTGGTAGTTCCCACTTGACTTACGATGAGATGGGCTTGTAACGCGGGGAAACTAGCAGCCAATTTGGCCATGTCGTAACCATCGCGATAAAGATTGCGCTCGTGCATCGGCGATTTACGTTGTGGCGAATTCATGGCTGTGCTCTGTAAATTAAAGGTTTATGGTGGGTGTCCGCTTTTGTGTGCTTCGGTAAATGTAAGTGCCGGCAATGTGTCTGCGGACAAAACGCGCATACGATTCGGAGTTCACCATTTTGACGTAAATGTTGCGTGGCACGCCGTAGTATTCATAAATACTTCCATCCATAAAATGAACCTTCAGGATTTGCTTCTCGAAATTGAAATCGACAATGCCACATGAGGCAAGCGTCTGCTGATAATCAGACTCTACTTCGGCGAGTGTTTCTGGTGCGATGCTCACCAAAAAGTGATAAGCCTCAATGATTTCTTTGCTCCGAGCTTCCTCGCGCATCCGCAATTCCTCATTATCCGGAAATCTATCTGGATGGCATTCCTTCATGAGGTTGCGATAAACCGTTTTGAGTTCTTTTAGCCCTGCGTTGGCCTCCACGCCGAGTAGTTTACGGAAATCAGTAATGAGCTTTAACATTTTTCAAATTTTTCGCAAAAGTACATCGTAACAAAGGAATTTCGGGAATGTGAAGTTTTGGTCGCCGTTGGTGGTTGGACGGCCTACTCATGTTACTGCTCGTTTACTTCCAACCGAAAGCCTACCCCATGCACGTTGGTGATGGCTATGCGACTATCATCGCTCAAATGCTTGCGAAGCTTGGTGATGAACACATCCATGCTGCGGCCCACGAAGTAGCTGTCGTCGCCCCAGACCATGTTGGCAATTATCTCACGCTCGATAACTTGTCCCATATGAGCCGCAAGTATCTTTAATAAGTCCGCTTCCTTTTTCGTGAGTTTGATGCGTTTACTGTCGATGGTCAATTCGAAGTTGGCCGCGTTAAATGTGAATAGCCCAATGGTGAGCATGTTTTTTTCACGGCTTTCCTCCTTGAATTTCGGGCTCCTCTTAAGAATGGCCTTCATTCGGAGTATGAGCTCCTCTGCACTAAATGGTTTCGTTATGTAATCGTCTGCGCCAATACGAAGCCCTTTAATTTTATCTTCTGTCATTTCACGCGCGGTGAGAAAAATGATGGGGATTTCACTGTCTATTTTTCGAATGTCTTCGGCTAGAGAAAACCCATCTTTCTTAGGCATCATAATGTCAAGTAAACACAAGTCGTATGATTCCTTGTTGAACTGCATCAGTCCTTCCTTGCCATCCTTGGACAGATGAACGCGAAAACCCTCTGATTTTAGTATGTCTTGAATCACAAATCCGAGGTTTATGTCATCTTCAACAAGTAGTATCAATCCGTGGTGAGCTGCGGTCTCCATATTAAATCGTTTTGAGTTCGATAGTAAACACGCTTCCTCTTCCTGGCTCGCTCTCTAGGTGAATTTTTCCACTGTGTGCCTTGATGATGGTTTTCACATAATAAAGACCCAACCCATAACCGCGCACTGAGTGAAGGTTACCCGTAGGAACTCGGTAGAATTTTTCGAAAATCATTTTTTGGTTGCCTTTGCTAATGCCAATACCGTTGTCTTCAATTTCTAAGCGAAGCCAACCGTTCGAGTTGACGGTGCGAATGCGGATGTTTGGATTTTTTTCAGTGTATTTAACTGCGTTATCGATGAGGTTATAAATTACATTGGTGATGTGCACAGTATCTCCCTTAATCGAGAAATTAGTCGCATTAAGTAAGTTCTCGATTGTGCCGTTTTGCTCTTGTGCTTGCATACGAAAAGTATCTGTGGCAGCGAGTATGAGAGCATGTATGTCGATGGTGCTGTTTTGTAATGCAACTTTTTTAGGACTGAGCGCTGCAATTTGCAACACACGCTCTACCTGCGTTTTCAGTCGGGTGTTTTCATTTTTAATGATGCGCACATATTGCCCAATTCGATCGGCAGAAGGATTAGTCAACGCTCTTTGAATGGCATCTGCAGATAATCCTATGGTAGAAATAGGGGTCTTCAATTCGTGCGTCATGTTGTTCACAAAATCGGTGCGTATCTCCGACAATCGTTTTTGTTGGAGCATGATGTACACCGTGTAACTGAAGAAGATGACAATAAGCAAAACCACGATGCTCGAGTACATCCAAAAGTCGAGTTGTCGAACTATGAAAGATGACTTGTTTGGAAAAACAACTCCAAAGTAATGACCATCCGCTTGGAAGTTTTCCAGCTTATGAATTTGTTGGGCTTGCGAAGGTTGAATGCCCGGTTTAAAGGATATTTTGCTACCGAAAACAATGGAGTCATTGAAACAGTCATAAATCCCGTATTCAAAATCTTCCAACAACTGAGATCGTTGAAACTCGTCCTTCAAAAGACTTTCCAGCAAGTAGGGCTGAGGTGTGTCGTTGATGTTGGCAATGAAGTAATTGTTGGATACTTGCCTCACAGGCTCTGTCGCAGCTGAGTCGCGATTCATAATGCGGATCGATTGCACCACCTCACTTATGGCAACAAATGCTCTTCGGTTAAATTGCTCCTCTTGCAATGCGTATGCTTTGCGCACCCAAAACACTTGGCCTGCAATCACAATTCCAAGCGAAATAATGGCAAGTGCAATTACGATGGTGATGGTTCTTCTGCTCATGGGAGTTGGATGCGGTGAAGTTACTTTTATTTTTAACCACAAAGTCGCAAAGAATACAAAGAAAATATCGCGTTGCTTTCTTTGCGCCTCGGCGGTTCAATAATCATTCAGCTTAGATTTGCCTCCAAACTTCAACCCCATGAAAGCATATGTATTCCCTGGTCAGGGCTCTCAGTTCCCGAGCATGGCGCAAGACTTATACAACAGCTCACCAATCGCGAAGGCCATGCTCGAGCAGGCCAACGACATTCTTGGTTTTCGCATTACCGACACCATGTTTAGCGGTAGCGAAGAAGACCTCAAGCAAACTCGTGTCACGCAGCCGGCTATTTTTCTGCACAGTGTTGTGCTTGCCTCTTGCCTTGGCGATGCGTTTGCCCCGTCCATGGTCGCTGGCCACAGTCTTGGAGAATTTTCAGCTTTAGTAGCAAATCGCACGTTGACTTTTCAAGATGCGTTGCGATTGGTATACGCCCGTGCCATGGCTATGCAAAAGGCTTGCGAGCAAAATCCTTCTACCATGGCCGCAATTCTTGGGTTGGAAGATGAAGTGGTGGAACGCATTTGCAGCGAAACCGCCGGAGTAGTGGTTGCCGCCAATTATAACTGTCCGGGTCAGTTGGTTATTTCAGGTGAAAACGCAGCCATCGATGCAGCCTGCGCGGCTCTTACTGCAGCAGGTGCCAAGCGAGCTTTGAAGTTGCCAGTGGGCGGTGCCTTCCACAGTCCGCTAATGGAGCCTGCGCGCGTAGAGCTCGAGGCAGCGATAGAAGCCACCACGTTTGCAACACCCATTTGTCCCGTGTATCAAAACGTAACGGCCTCGGCGGTGAATGATCCTGAGCAAATCAAAATGAACCTCGTGAAGCAACTCACCGCCCCTGTGCGCTGGACGCAAACCATGCAGCAGATGATAGCCGATGGTTGCACTGAAGTGATTGAAGTAGGCCCAGGCAAGGTGCTGCAAGGGTTGTTCAAGAAAGTAAGCCGGGAACTGCCGGTGGCGAGCGCGGAGCTTGTTAGTGAATAGTGAAGCGGTGAAATAGTGAAGCGGTGAAATAGTGAAATAGTGAAGGGGTGAAATTGTCCCCAGTCCCCAAGATGACCTCATATTCCTCCAAAATAATCCTTGCCTGGGCCGAAGCAATCTCGGGCAATAAGGACATCCGCGACTGGCTCATGCAAAACGGGTATCCGGAATTGTCGGTGTTTGTGTTTGCCTTGCACAACCAGCCCGAGCCGAGGCAGTGGTTGATGGATAATGGGTTTCCGCATTTGATGGCGCTCATCAACGGGGCAGAGGGCAGGCCGAATGCTACACTGTGGTTGCGCGGCAACGGCTATGATATTCTCGAGAAAATGGCACGCGCGGCCGACAACAGTGAGGAGGCTCTTCTGTGGCTATTCCACAATGGCTATGGCGACATGGCCACCGTGGCTCAGCGCATGCGCAAAGTCAAAAACGACATCGAAGAAAATAACAGTGATGTGCATAGGATATCTGGGGTGTGAGGGAGGAGTAGGATAAAAGGATTGTAGGATTATAGTGAGCATGCCCTAAACCCGAGATGCGTGATTAGTGTCTTGTATCGAGCTGAATATTCCATTCAATTGATTTTAGACGGTTCTGAATATTCACCAATGTATCTTGAATTTCTTTTTCAACGGGCATTGTCCCATAGACCAAACTCTTGAAGTCGCCATTGTATGTAGCTTTCAGTTCTCCCCATGTATTTTCCGGGTCTTTGAATAGCAGGGCTTCAGCGGGGTGATGAATTAGCCAGGAATTGTTGTTCTTAAAGCTTGTCATATCATCCTTTACAACTTTCAAAAGCATATGCTCGAAATCCGATGAATTCAGGAAGTTCGAAAACTCATCATGTTGCAGCAATTGATGCAAATCGTAGGTGTGTCTTATCTTTTTCTTTAGGTCTTCGATTGGATTTACACTGTGTGAAAAGCACTTGGCCGAAGTCACCGTTGAACTCTTTTTTGTAGCCGTGCGCTGTTTTTCTGTTCATGCCGAACTTGGTGGTTAGGCCATTCATTGAAACCTCCGGCAGTATCTTTTCGAGGGTAGAGCTTATCGTTTTTAGCTTGGATTTTAACCGATTGTCGGACTCTCCTTCTCTGCGCAAAACAACCAAATCTATGTCTTCCGAAAAGCGCTCAATAAGCCGATAACACTTGGATAGTGCAGTGCCCCCTTTGAAGACAGCATCGCTCCCAACGGCGCTCGAGAAAATCGTAAACAAAGCATAGGTAACCCAGTAGTCTTTTTCAATGTATTCGGGTCTAATGTTAATTTGCTGAGCAGTAAAACGCACAGCATCGCGAAATAGTGGTGTATTCTCGTGAAGCTTCATGCGATGTACCAATTCGATTTGGTGGGCAAGTCTTTTTCTTTGAGTCCAAATTCGAATGTCGTAAACGGATTCAGACTGTCTTTGAGCTTTTGGACTCCTTTCGTGTTGATTCCATTTTGCTCTATCACGGCTCCGGCAAGCGCCCGTGCGCGCGGTGGGTAAGCAAGCGCGTATTTCAATAGACTTTCAATTTGCTTATCGTTCAGGTCTTTTGTTATTGTGCCAAGTCTGCGAATTGCTCGTGGTGTCGAGCAGTCCGGAATGCGTTTGATGTCTTTAAAGGCATCCAGTATGCCCAGCAATTCATAGTTGTTGTCGTTTACTTCGGAATAGCTTTTTACCGAATCAGCCACTAGGCTGCCGCGGTTAATGGTGATGCGCTTGCTGCGACTGGCAATTTTGATGCGGAATGCCAGTTGTGAAGTGAGTCCCAGACGGTTGTAGAGCGATGTGCCGGTTTCGTAGGCTACACGCTTGCCTTTTGCAAATAGGTAGGGGCGGAGCAGTTCGTTGTAATCCGGTTGCATCTCGCCAAACACGGTTTGCTCGGGTTTGTAGAACACACCTTTCGAAACTTTTTTTATAACACCTACCTTCTGCAGGCGCTCCAGTGCTTTGGCCGCTGTAGCATATTGCTCTTTCTCTATACGCAACTGAGCATAGCCGAAGGTTACACCTACAGGTAATTGCTCAATTTGTTTTCGGATATCGGATGCCAATGCCATGCTTCAAAGATAGACATCCTTTTTTACATGTCAAGTTATTGGTGTCAAAAACTTGACGTCTTGTTGCGGTGTTTGAGCTTAGCTTAGGCCGTTGCCCGATCGCTGCCGTTGCCCGATCGAAGTCAGGGCCGTTGCCCAAGCGTAGCCGAGGGCCCCTCCACAATCGCAATCTCCTCCTCCGTTAAACCATACAACGCATACACCATGCGGTCTATCTCACGGTCGGTTTGGTCGATTTGGGTTTTGAGATCCACCACGTTCTTCTTGCTCTACTCAAACACTTCCATTCACTCAAAATACATGCTGCTTAGGTGTGTCTTTTCGGTTCAAATCTGGCAAAGCTCTAATGCGGCATCCCCACTTCACCCCCTCACCCCTTCACCCCTTCACCATTTCACCCCTTCACCATTTCACTATTCAAAACACATTGCGTAAACGTAAGGATGAATGAGCGCGATCTGTGGTCGATTTATTCGCCGCACATTTGCGGCGAATGTGTTTGGTAATCACCGCATGGTGGGATAGTAGGAGTGAGGAATACAGGATTACGGCGTTGGGCAATTACTCATTCTCATTCTGCTCCTCTTTCTCATTCTTGAATTATTAGAAACAGAAACAGATCAGAAACAGAATGAAAATCAGAATCAGAATGAGTGTTTAACGCCCAGTATAATCTTGCTGTAATCAATACGTATACGTCACGCTGCAACTTCGCTTGGCGTTGAAAATTTCGTTTGCCACATCGTGCATGTCGTGGGCAGAGATCTCATGGATTTTCTCAAACAACTCCTCCAGGGTGTCTACACGGTCGAACAACATCAAACTCTTAGCGATGTTGAACATGATAGCACTTCCGCTGTCTTGCGCTAGTGCAAGCTGACCGATGATTTGCTTTTTCGCATCGGCAATAGCCCGCGCGCTCATGCGCTCGTGTTTTAATTCGTTGAGCACTTTCCAAATCAACTCTTTACTCTTATCGAGGTTCTCTTTATCGGTGCCGAGGTAAATGGAGAATATACCGGTGTCGGAAAATGGGCTGTAATTCGAATCTACGTGATACGCAATGCCATGCTTCTCGCGGATGCGCATACTCAAGCGGTTGTTCATCGCCGGCCCGCCAATGATGTTGTTGAGTAAAGAAAGGGCAGGACGTTTTTTATGGTCGAAATCATACGCAGGCATGCCTAGCAGGTAGTGCACCTGATGGATGTCTTTTTTCACCACCTGGTGATCGAAGT
>CAMBPD010000062.1 GCA_945869405.1 Chryseobacterium gleum
ATCGCTAGCAGCGTAGTGACGAATCACTGAGTATGAACAACCAATACTTGCAGGCTCGTCATACAAAATGGTAATTGCAGCCTCACCGCAGTTGTCAGTAGCCGTTACATAGATGCGCGCTGCATCAAACTCGTTGCATGAAATCGTGATTGAACCATCGCCGCTGAATTCAGGAGCAACAGTGTCGTTCACGTAAATCATTTGAACTTGAGTAGTTGTGTTTCCACAATCGTCAGCAGCTGTGTAGCGACGCTCGTATGTGAGCTGACAGTTGTCTTGAGCCAACAATGTGTCGATATAAGTGATAGTAACTAAAGTGTCGCAATTGTCAGATGCACTTGCACCGGGAGCAGGCACTTCTGTTGCGCCGCACTCAATAGAAGCATCAGCAGGGAATGCTGTGAATATTGGAGCTACATCATCGGTTACGTTGTAAATCGAAGATGCGCTTGCAGTGTTACCGCAATCGTCTGTAGCAGTCCAAGTTCGAACAATCGTGTATGTCTGTGGGCAGTTGCTTCCGATGATGTTATCGTTGAAAGTTACAACCGCATCTCCGCAAGCATCATAAGCTGTTGCTTCGCCAAAGCTGATACCACCGTCGCATGTAAATGAACCACCTGCAGGTACTTCATCAAACACTGGGTTGCTTTGATCGAAAACAGTGATGATGGCAGAAACTGAAGTAGCATTGCCACAAGCGTCAGTTGCAGTCCAAACGTATGTGTATACGTGGTCGCAATCAACGATTTCCTCTGTAACATTCGAAGTCAACGTCAAGTTGTTGCAGTTGTCTGTGAATGTTGGGGTACCGATACCAATTCCACCGTTGAATGAAGAACATTCGATAGACTGGTTAGCAGGAACGTTAGAAGCTACTGGAGCAGTAGTATCTACCAAGCTTACTACACGTGTTACAGTGCCTACGTTTCCGCAGTCATCTGTAGCAGTATAAACAGTGGTCAGGATTGCCACACAACCATTCTGTTGGAAGGTAGTGTTCTCGGTCAATGTCAACTCATTGTCGCACTGATCAGCCCACATTGGGAAGTAAGTTGGAATGGTTGTACCACAATCAACTGACAAAGGAGCAGGAACGTTTGAACAAACAGGAGCCGTCTCGTCAATCAAACTAATGTTTTGGATGAACTCAGTGAAGTTGCCGCAAGCATCTGTTGCACGGTAGGTGCGAACGATCCAACCTGCGCAGCTTCCGCTATACGCTTGATCGTCAGCAACCAAAAGAAGGTCAACCGCATCAGAGCAATTGTCAGAAGCAGTTACATAGATACCTTGGTAGTCATCACATGGACGCTCAATATCGATAGAACCTGCGAATACAGGACCTTGTGTATCTGCGATTGTAATGTTCTGCGTGAACGTTGAAGAGTTGCCGCAACCATCGGTTGCTGTCCATACACGGCTGATGATCGTTTGGCAGTCATCACCGCTGGTGTTGTCGTTGTATAAAACTTCAACACCGCTGCAGTTGTCAACTGCCACTGGAGTAATAACAGGTATTGACTCATTGCACTCGTATGCAAAGATTGATTCGTTGTCTGCATTGAAGATTGGAGCAGTAGTATCAGTTACATAGATATTCTGAGTAGCTACAGCTTGGTTACCGCAATTATCGGTTGCACGGTAAGTGCGCTCAACCAAGTATGAACCGGCACAATTGCCAGGAACGATATTATCTTCAGACGCAATCGTTACATCGCTATCACAGTTGTCGGTAGCCGTTACTTCAGCAACTGCAGGAAGTGCATCGCCGCAATCTATGGTTACGTTCTCAGGAAGACCAACAAATACAGGGTTAGTTGTATCAACTACTGTAACCGTGCGTGTAACAGTACCCGTATTTGCGCAAATGTCAGAAGCAGTATATGTTTCTGTGATTACAGAGGTACAACCATCAGTAACTGTTGTATAAGTCATGCCAACTGTCAACTCATTCGTGCAGTTGTCAACCCATGACGGGTCGAACGTAGGAATAGCTGAACCACATTCAACAGTGATGTTCTCAGGTTGGTTGATAGCAACAGGAGCTGTTGTGTCAATCAACGTAATGATTTGCTGAACTGAAACAGTGTTACCACAATCGTCAGTGGCTGAGTATGTGCGCACAATGCGACCTGCACAAGCACCGATTGCCACCTCATCACCTACCCAAACTACTGCAACATCTGTATCACAGTTGTCAGTTGCTGTTGCATAGATTCCTGCGTAGTCTTCACATGGACGATCAATTTCAGCAACGAAATCAATTACTGGAGCAGTAGTATCGAGGATAGAAATATTCTGAACGAATGAAGACTGGTTTCCACAACCATCGGTTGCAGTCCAAGTACGTGTGATGTACGATGCGCAGTTACCAGGATTAACTTCATCGGTGTACTGAGTAGCAACACCGCTGCAATCGTCAACAGCAACAGGAGTTACAACCGCTACATCTTCGTCACACTCATAAACGAATGTGCTTTCGTTGTCAGCGTTGAAGATTGGAGCAGTTATATCTTCAACAAAAATGTTTTGTGTGAAGGTTGCAACGTTACCACAAGCATCTGTAGCCGTGTAAACACGCTCAATCAAATACTGACCTACGCAGCTTCCACCCACTGTGTTATCTGAAGCCACAGCATAGATCAAATCACCGCTGCAGTTATCAGCAGCAACAACGATCTCAGTACCTGGAATCTCATCACCGCAATCGATGGTGATGTTTTCAGGATTGCTGATGAAAACAGGAGCAGTAGTGTCAACTACAGTAATAGTAGTTGTTGCAGTTGAAACATTGTCGCAGTAGTCTTTTGCAGTCCAGATCCAAAGGATAGTGTATCTGCCTGAGCAATCTCCTTCGATGATTTGCTCATCAAAAGTTACAGTTACTTCTGCATTGTGACCTTCAGCATAAACACCGAAGATTGCAGATGCATCGCCACAGTTGTCTGAAGTACCAATTGTATTAACGTTTGGCGCAGTTGGTACGTTCGAACACTCCACTGTTTGATCAGCAGGGATAGATGTAATCACAGGAGCCGTTGTGTCTTGGATGTAGATTACGAATTCTTCTGTTGTTGAATTACCGCAATTGTCGGTAATGGTCATCGTGCGGTGAATTGTACCCAAGCAACCGCCTGAAGTCATTTCATCTGTGTAAGAATAAGTAAGCTCGTTGTCGCAATTATCTTCTGCCGCAGGCATCACATATTCTGAATTGTAAATAGCATCACACTCTACTGCATATGGACCTACAAGGTTTACAAATGCCGGAGCCTCTGTGTCGTCTACATTGATTACCTGAACACCGGTTGATGTGTTTCCACATGCATCAGCAACAGTGAATGTGCGAGTGTATGTATAAGCGCAGTCATTGCCATCGCTAACAGTCTCAACCACAACATCGATAACAAGATCAGCAGTGCAGTTATCCGTTGCAGAAGCATCTTCGAATATTACATCGGCATTGCACTCAGCGGTATAATCTGCAGGCACTGTCAATACAGGTGCTGTTGTATCAATAACGTTGATTGTCTGTGAACCGGTTGTTGTATTGCCACAATCGTCGCTAACAGAGAAGCTGCGAACGTATGTGATGATACATCCATCCTGAATGGTCGCCAATTCCTCTAAGATGTTCAAAGAAGCCGAGCAATTGTCGGTGGCTGAAGCCGCCTCAAAAAACACTTCATCGTTGCATTCAACAGTGTAGCTGGCTGGCACGCTCAATACCGGAGCAGTGTTGTCGTTCACTGAAATAGTGTAAGAGCATGATTCGCGGTTTCCACAAACGTCTTCAGCAATGTAGCGGTGAGTAATTACAAAATTGCAAGTACCATTTGTGTAAACAGTATCCGAACCTGCATACGAAACAACCACATCGCTGGTACAATTGTCAGCAGCATTTACATTGGATGCACTTACCGGAGCAGGAACATCAGCAGCGCACTGCACATTCACATTGGCCGGACAGCTGGTAAATGTTGGAGCAGTCGTATCATTTACATTGATGATTTGAGTGTGGTATGCAACGTTGTCACAAGCATCCGTTGCAGTCCAACGGCGCTCAATTATTTGAGAGCAGGCCTCGTTTGGCTCACCCGGGTTTTCACAACCCATATCCAGCGTAACGTCACCATGACCCGATACGTTGTTGCGATTCACATGACCTTCGTAGAAGAACCATCCGCTACCACCGTTGTTGGTGTTGCGGTTGTTTGCGCCGTTTCCGAATTGGAAACCGTATGCGTAGTTGGCAGGCTGGTGTGAAAGGATGAGCTGGTCACCTTCAAATGCACCGAAACCTTCCAAACGAGAAATAGTAGTAAGAAGCTTGTAGAAATTCCAAGATGCATGAGTGGCACCGTTCAAACCGAGGTTGTCCATGTAAAGACCACCATCAGCGCTCCAAGCAGCCCAGTCAACACCCTCAGCCATGGTCATGTCCACGTGCCAACCGTTGGCAGGGTTGTTCAAAGCAACCACGTCACCAATCAAGCGTGCTTCGCCGTCGTTGCTGAACACCAAACTTGGTGCACCAACCCAACGGTACCAATCGGTAGAGGCAAGACCTGCGCTGTAAAGACCATTGATCCATACTGCCCAATCTTGACCCGGACCAGCAGGAGTAGTTACTTGATTGCACACCAACGTGTCGTTGATTGATGAAGCTGAACCAAACTGTTCAACAATCACCTCACCGCCACAACCGTCAATTGCTTCAAGGTTTCCATAAGCAGGAACTTCCTCGATGCACTGATAAGCGGCATCCGCCGGTGCATTCACGAATACAGGATTTCCGAAATCTGCAATACGGTAAATCGCAGTGCACACCTGTGTGAACGTTGTCTCACTGTTGGAGAACGTAACCGACCAAGTGCGTGCGATGGTGTAGTCGCAATCATCACCTGAAATGGTTGAAGTGGACTCAACCACGGCAATGGCGTCGTATCCAGCTTCTGCGGCGCCTGGGAAAGAGATGCTGCTTGGCACATCACCGAGGCAATCTACGTCACCATCAGCGGGACAAACTAAAAATTGGTTTTGGGCGAATGCATCACTCGCTCCACAGAGAACAAACACGATAGCAAGAGCCGCCGTTTTCAATTCGGCCGAAGCCAAGACTACTGTACGTAACAGTTTTCCCATGATTAAGAGATTTGGTTTTTGATTAATTTAAAGTTTCAACATAGGTATGTTGATTACAAGTCGGCGACAAATGTAAACGGATTCCGTTATGTTCAAACAAAATTTTTCACCTCGCCATCTACGACTGTATACATTCCGCCGCTTTAATTTGTCAGTTCATCTAATTAACTCTCAGGTTATCAACATATTACGGTTGATATCTCGGGGCTACAAAAAGCATACACACCCAATATATACACCTTATAGAAATAAAAGCGATTTTTATCTAATGTTTTGACGCCCATGTCTAATAACTATGGCTAATCTTCAGAAATGACGCTTCCAGCTGTGTAATTTATAACACATTCATTATAAGACGATTCAATCTCCGCCAGCCCGTCAATGTACACAATTTCCATACGCCCGATTGCATGGGGCAAAGCCACACAAATTTTTTTCGCGTCAGCCTTTTTATCGTGTTTGAAGAAGGGTTCGATATCTACCCAAGCAGGAAATGACGGCAACTCGTTGCTGAACCATTTTCGAATGAGACCAGAACATTGAGCAGCCACTTCATAAGCGAGGGCGCGCATTCGCACCGCCAATTGAATTTCCACAAGCATTCCCATAGCGACAGCAAAACCGTGGTCGATAGGTGCTTCAGTTTGCAATGCTGCGGCTTCTATGGCGTGGCCAACCGTATGACCGAAGTTGAGCTTTCTCCTTACGCCACTTTCCATAGGATCCAAGCGCACAATGTCTTGCTTTACCTTTAAAGAGAGGCGCAACACAGAGAGTGGAATGGAACGTGATTCGGGAGCCAATTGCTCAAGGCTCTGCCATAACTCGCTTCCTCCAATAATCCCATGCTTTATTACTTCGGCCATGCCAGAAAGAAATTGCTTGTGGCTCAATGTGTCGCAAAACCCGGGATAAATTAGTATGGCTTCGGGCTGCATTATCGTTCCAGCGGCATTCTTTATGCCTGACACATCCAACCCATTTTTTCCGCCAATGGCCGCATCGGTCATGGCCAACAGAGTGGTTGGAATAAAAATGCATGGCATCCCTCTTTTATAGGTAGCGGCAATAAATCCACCTAAATCGGTCACCGATCCGCCGCCAATGCACACTATTACATCCGACTTGGTTGCGCCCACCTCAAGTAAATGGCTCCACAGATGCACGGCCACTTCCGGCGACTTACAGCCCTCGCCTGCTTCCACTTCAATGATATCTAGAGGCGCGCAATTCTGCATGAATTCAGCCAACAAAGGCAAGCACAACTCTCCAACCGTCTCATCAGTCAGAATTACGAAACGCCTGCCCGAGAGCTGCTTTTCCAAAAGCGCAGACAAGGTGTTGGAAGAGCGACAGAATTTAGGTTTGGTAATTTTCATGGGCCAAAGATGGGCCAAAAAAAAAGCGAGACTGTGTTGTCTCGCATTCTTGTGGTGCCACCGGGATTCGAACCTGGGACACAAGGATTTTCAGTCCTTTGCTCTACCAACTGAGCTATGGCACCTCGCTAAAGCGGGCGCAAATGTAATTATTTTTTCGTAGGATAAAAGGACTCATGCAAAAAAACTTTTTGGATGAGCCTAAGGACGCTTTCAAATAAGACCCCGCAAGCACTAGGCGGAGAATCACATTCAAGAATGCATCGAGAATGCACTGTTGGCACAAATGCTCTTTTTCAACAATTTAAGCGAACTACTCTTCCAACCGTAACCTTTTTGGAAGCGGTGAGGTATACAAGCCTGTTGAAAGCAACAAATCAATCCAACAGAACAAAACAATTTTAAACAACAAGCATCATGAAACCCTTCACCCCTAAGAAAACCCTAGTAATTATAAATGGCCTCTTCATTGCCATTTTAGTTGCCGCGCAGTTAACGCTCACCGCACAGGTAACTCCAATAGTCGACACGCACCACCTTATGTGGTCGAACCAACTAGGAACTCCTGGAACTGATAAAGCCGAAGGCATTGCCTGTGAATTCATGGGTAACACATACACTGTAGGTCACACCAGCGGATCGAACATACAGGGTGCAACCCAATTCATCAACTCCTACAAAGGAGGTAATTTCGATGGATACATCACAAAATCAAATATCTATGGTCAAGAATTGTGGACTGCCTTTGCAGGTGGAAACGGCAACGACTTCTGCACATCTGTAGCTGCCACAGCCGACGACCACATTTTGGTTATTGGCTATACTTCATCAACAAACATGTCGTTTGGTGCTATTCCGACCTCTTACTCGGGAGGCAACCGCGATGGATTTTGCTCCAAGCTCACTAAAGATGGCGAGCTTGTTTGGACAGTTTACATTGGCGGTAATGGCGACGATTATGCACAAGACCTGGCCATCGATGTAAGCGGCAATATTTACGTTGTCGGTAAAACAAGTTCGACGTTGGTACCATACTCTTCTCAACTGCAGGCAGGCTATGGCGGCGGCACCTTTGATGGCTTTATTACCAAGATTTCATCTACTGGCCTAATCAGCAAATTCTCTTACCTTGGTGGGTCAGGTACAGATGATATAAAAGACTTGACATTCGACCGTGAGGGTAACCTCTGCATTTGCGGAAGCACTGCGGGAGTTGACCTTCTTTCTTCGGTCACTACTATGCCATATTTCGGTGGTGTTTCTGATGCATTCATTACCTGCCTCAATGAAAACTTACAACTCAATTGGGCAGAATATGTAGGTGGTGCCGGTGCAGACCTCTTCAACAGCATAGCATTAGATACTGCGGGCAATGTGGTTGTGGGCGGAAATACAAACTCAGGACCAATCGCATTCCTAGATAACTCAGGTGTGCTTTCACCAAACAATACAGACGCCATGTTGATGAGCTTCTCACCAGTAGGCACTTTGCTTTGGTCACAATTCCTTACAGGGTCTGGCGCAGAGAGCATCAAAGACATCCATGTCGACTTATTTGGCAACGTCTACGTAGGCGGCACCACTGAATCGGCCAACCTTCCCGTGCAAGAAGCATTTCAAGATCAACTAGCAGGCGGTATCGACATGTTCATATCAAAATACACTTCAGCCGGTGAGTTGAATTGGTTGTCGTACATGGGAGGAAGCGGCCACGACTGGTTCGGTCACATGGCAAGCGATCGTTTCGGCAAACTTATGATCGCCGGTTTCACAAACTCTGCAGCCTTCGGAGCAGAAACAAACTATGGCACAACCGACGCTTTCTATGCGCGACTTAGCGATTGCAACAACCCCGACGTAGTTATTCACACAATTGATGATACTACCTTTTGCTATGGTAGGGAGTCGTTGTTTACCGCATGCGGTGCAAATCATTATTCATGGATGAATGAAGACACTCTTCTACTGACAACTGTAGACACTACAGACATCGTTTTTGTGAAGGGTTTCAACATCGAAGGCTGCTGGGGCATGTCGAATAGAGTGCATGTAACAGCATTGGAAATCCCCGAAGTAACGATTGAACCCATGGGCCCTACTACTTTCTGTGGTGAAGGCGAAGTGGAGTTGTTGGCCATTTGCGAAACAGAAGCAATGTTGACATGGAACGATCCTGCACAATCTGAAGGTGAAATGATTATGGCTGATACCGCGCGCACCTATGCCGTAAGCGCTGAGGCACCCAACGGATGCCGTGGAAGCGCATCCATAACCATTGAGTTTATAGAACTGCCACAAGCGTCGATGACAGTAGCTCAAAATTCTGTGTGTATTTCAGGCAATCCAGTCAACCTACTTGGGCTACCTGAAGGCGGCTTCTTCGCAGGTGAAGGGGTTGTAGGTAACACCTTTGATCCAGGCCTAGCTGGTGGCGGTATTCATGAACTTCAGTACGTAATCATGGACAAAAACGGATGCGAAGGATCCTCATCAGCAGCTTCTATCGAAGTAATGTACTACCCAACCGTTCTTTTCGTCGCAGAAGACTCATTATGCACTTTTGACGATCCCTTCCAACTTGTTGGAGAACCATTGGGCGGAACTTTTGAAGGCGATGGAGTTTTGGGTGATATGTTCTACCCTGCCCTACCCGGCACAGGTGGTCAAAACATATCGTACACCTTTGTGGATAATCAAGGTTGCATCAACGTGGCCAGCCAAGTAATTTTTGTTGACGCTTGCGAGATAACCTCAATTGATAAAATCGAAGCTTCAGTATTTGCCGTTTACCCAAACCCAGCGGAGAGCTTCTTCATGATTCAAAGCCCAGACAACAATTTGTTTAGTGCCACATTGATGAATGCGGCCGGACAGCAAGTGGATAACTTCAATGGATTCAACCAAGTGCGCATCTCTACCGAGCAATTGCCCGCTGGATGTTATTTCATTAAAATAAATGGAATGACACACACCTCTACCATACCCGTGATGGTTCAACACTAACCTAACAATAGCAACTATAACCTAACTTTTGCAAAGGGCCCTGAAAGGGGTCTTTTTGCATTAGATACATTTGAAATAATCGAAAGGCTCAAGACAGGATTCACAGCGATAGAGAGCCTTGCACGCCGTTGAACCAAATTGAGAAATCATGACCGTTTGAGTGGAAGCACACCTCGGGCATTTTACATCGCGCAATCGCCCCATGAGTAATGCTTTATCGGCACTACCCTTTTGAGGCGGAGCAATTCCTTCTTTGCGCAGTTTTTCGCGAGCTTCTTCGGTCATCCAATCGGTTGTCCAAGCCGGAGAAAGTACTGTAGACACATAGAACTCCTCGACACCATACTCGCGCAATACCTCCTCAATATCATCCTCAATCGCACGCATGGCCGGGCAACCGCTGTATGTTGGCGTTATTATTACCTGAACTCGATCGTGTACAATAGAAACTTCACGCACAATACCCATCTCCACTACGTTTAACGCTGGGATTTCTGGGTCGCTCACTTCCGACAGCCAATTCCAAATCTGTTGTATCTGTGGTATTGTATTCATACTACCACTTGGCTCCTGGATGTGCACGTTGCAAGAACTGTAATTCAGCGAGTAAGAACCCCATGTGTTCGGTATGCCTGCCTCTCCTTCCACCCTCATGATGCCAAGCCTCCGTGGGCACTGCGAGTCCTGCCTCAGCAAAAACAGCGTGTAATCTGTCGGTCCATGCAGTGAGTAATTCGGCTCGGTCTACTGCCCATCCTTCTTCTACACCACTCGATTCTATGCTATCCATGCGGAACAACTCGCCCAGGTATGGCCAAATTGCGTTGGCTGCATTCTGCATGCGCAAGTGGCTCTCGGGGGTTCCATCCCCCAGGCGCAGCACCCAATCTGTTGCATGCTGCACGTGGTACTTCACCTCTTTGATTGACTTCTCTGCAAAGCCTGCAAGGAACGGATTGTTACTCGACTTCAATTTATCGAGAAACAACAGATAAAACGAAGAGTAATAGTACTGACGCGCAAGGGTCGTTGCATAATCGCCATTGGGCAATTCGAGCAGCAATAGGTTTACATACTCAGTCTCGTCGCGCGTTAATGCAATCGCATCTTCATCACGCACTAAATCTTCCAGGGCACTCAATTGCTTGAACAGGTTGGTTGCCTGTCCGATATAATCGAGTGAGATATTCGCCAATGCAATATCTTCTTCCAATATTGGCCCGTGGCCGCACCACTCACTTAAACGTTGCCCCAGTATAAGAGAGTCGTCGGCCAAACGCAATAAATAGGTATAATAATTTGGGTTACTCATAAAACAGATCCTTGGATTTAATCAACTCACATGTGTCCTACCTCAGGTGGTATATCATAAAATGTAGGATGACGGTAAACCTTGTCATTGGCGGGTTCATAGAGAAAATCTTTGTCGGCGGGCGACGATGCCACAATGTCGGCACTGCGGACGACCCAAATGCTCACGCCCTCCATGCGACGGGTGTACACGTCGCGCGCATTCTCCACAGCCATCTTGGCATCGGCGGCATGCAAACTTCCAGCATGCTTATGAGCCAACCCATTTTTACTTCGAATGAAAATTTCCCAAAGGGGCCAGTTGCTAGTACTCATAAAATTGTTGTTGAGAGCGCAAGTTAGTCAATCCATTTGGGGGAATGATCAACAGCACGAAAAGTCTTGATCTTGCATAAAAACGAAGCCCGCCAAGGCGGGCTTCGTTTTTATTATGCTGCCGTCACAGACTGACGGGCTTGTTGCTTTCTTGCGTATTCCATTGCCGCCTCGCGAACCCATGCACCCTCCGCGTGTGCCTTATTGCGGGTTTGGAGCCTTTCTTTATTGCAAGGTCCATTTCCCTTGACGACCTCGTTGAACTCAGTCCAATCAATTACGCCGAAATCATAGTGTCCGGTCGCCTCGTTCCACTTCAAATCTTTATCGGGAATAGTAAGCCCAAGATATTCTGCCTGAGTAACCGTCATGTCCACGAACTTCTGACGCAACTCGTCGTTGCTGTGGCGCTTTATTTTCCAAGACATATTCTGCGCGCTATTTGGTGAGTTAGCGTCACTCGGGCCAAACATCATCAATGATGGCCACCACCAGCGGTTGAATGCATCCTGAGCCATCTTCTTCTGCGCTGCCGTGCCATCCTTGGCCAAAGCAATCATGATTTCGTAACCTTGGCGCTGGTGAAAACTCTCTTCCTTACAAATGCGCACCATGGCTCTGCTGTATGGGCCGTAGCTAGTGCGTTGCAGGGAAACCTGATTCACAATTGCCGCCCCATCCACTAACCAACCTATGGCACCCATGTCTGCCCAAGACAATGTTGGGTAATTAAATATGGAGGAGTATTTCGACTTCCCAGAGAGCAACTCGCCAATTAAATGATCGCGCTCTACTCCGAGGGTTTCGCATGCACTATACAAATAGAGACCATGACCTGCCTCATCTTGAACCTTTGAAATTAAAATAGCTTTTCTACGAAGTGAAGGAGCTCGTGAAATCCAATTGCCTTCGGGAAGCATTCCCACAACTTCACTGTGGGCGTGCTGCGCCATTTGTCTCACCAATGTTTTTCGGTAGCCATCCGGCATCCAATCTTTGGCCTCTATTTTATTTTCCGCGTCAACATAGTGTTGAAAGCGTTCAAGTAATGCCTGATTCTCCATGGTAGCTTTTAAAAATTCGAAACAAGATTAGGATAAAATTAAGTGAACAAGACATCTATTTTTGCGGTTACCAAATTTTAGCATGAGACCAAAATTTCACTCACTCACCGTGTCAGACGTGCGCCAGGAAACCAAAGACTGTGTTTCCATTGCGTTTCAGGTGCCTGCGGAGTTGCACGAGAACTACCGTTTTACGCAGGGTCAATACCTTACATTGCGAGAGACCATCGACGGCGAGGACATTCGGCGTTCCTATTCCATCTGCAGCGGAATCAATGATTCCGAGTTGAGAGTTGCTGTTAAAGAAGTGCCTATGGGTAAATTTTCGCAGTGGGCCAATCGTGAGTTGACTGTTGGTCATTCTATGCAAGTGATGACTCCGATGGGCAATTTTGGCACAGAGCTAAACCCCGAGCAGAAGAAAAACTACCTGTTGGTAGCGGCTGGAAGCGGAATTACGCCAGTCTTTTCTATTGCCAAAAGTGTGTTGGCCACTGAGCAAGAAAGCGAGGTCATACTATTATTCGGCAATCGACTTTTTCAAACCATAATTTTTCGTGAGCAACTTGAAGACTTGAAAGACCAATACCTCGGAAGATTTCGTGTATTTCATGTATTGAGCGCTGAGCCGAATGATGTTGAATTATTTTCAGGACGAATAGACCGAACTAAATTGAACGGCTTTTCAAAAGGCTTTATTCAATTTGATTCCATCGATGAGGTATTTGTATGTGGTCCGGAGCCTCTCATCCGTTTGGTGCAAGAATTTACTATCGAGCGCGGAATGAACGAAGAAAACGTTCACTTCGAGTTGTTTGGGTCGCCCAACCCCACAGCAGGAAGCACAGTCGCAACAGAGGTTTCCACTCCTGTTGAAGCCGGAAAAAGGTGCGCTGTATCTCTTGTCTTCGACGGGCAGGAAAACAACTTTTTCATGCCTTTGGATGGCACAACCATTTTAGACGCAGCCCATTCTAGCGGCGTAGACATACCCTTCAGCTGCAAAGGCGGTATGTGTTGCACTTGCAGAGCACACGTATCTGAAGGCACGGCCAACATGAAGGTGAATTATGCGTTGGAACCCGGTGAAGTAGAGTCGGGCTATGTGCTTACATGCCAGGCAGTGCCAAGCAGCGAGCACATAACCGTCGATTTCGATCGTCACTAATCCGATCAGATTCCTGCCTGCGCCGCGCTAACTGCTGCGGCGGCATTCAAGTTTCCGTAACCGCGACTTCCATTTGGATTGGGATAGTATTGCGAGGTAGTAAGTAAGTTCTGATAAACCTGCTCTCGGGTTCTGGAAGGATTCACCGACCACACCATCGCCGCAATGCCTGAAGCCATTGCTGTTGCGCATGAACTTCCTCCAATGTATTTGGCAGCATAACCCGAAGTATTTAACGAGAGTGTATTGCGTGAACTATTTGCTGAGCGTTCCATGGTTACCGTAAAATCGACTTGCGAACCATCGTGGCAAGATGCGCACGTGCCGAAGTTCTCCTTCACTCCCGTGATAGCTACGCAACGGGAAAGAGCAGCCGGATAAACCACTCCCCACCAGCTAGTCCAGCTGTACGAGGTACCCGCAGCAGCCATCATCATTTTACCTGCACCCCAAGCGTAATTGACTCCATCCTCAATAACACTGCTGTAGAATGGAGTACCAATCGACATGCTTATCACCTTCACATCCGCGCGATTGCCCATCTTAACGAGGGCGTTTTTCAGTCCTGTGCGTTCAACGGAGCGATCAAGTACAACGTCTTCACAACCACGTATGAAGTGCAAATTCGACTTGTATGCTACTCCAGTAGTAGCGCCCAAATTGTTGCGTGCACCCACAGCTAATCCGCTCATAGCTGTGCCATGTGAGCAACTTGAATAGGCGCTGCTCCCAAAGGTATAATCGGTGGTAACGGTTCGTCCAACATTGCTTGCTCCATTATTGAATTCAGAACCCAACATGGCTTGTGACGAACTTAAGCCGGCATCAATTACTCCGATTGTTATCCCTTGACCTTGGACAGAATTCCAAGCGGCAGGAATGTTCATCAAACCAAAGTTCCAAGGCAAAACTGCATTCGGGGTGGTTGTGGTGTAATCAGCCGTATTCAGCGCATACGTGCTCACTGAGCATCCTGACGTGGAGCGATC